>PWJP01000142.1 GCA_003559985.1 Saprospirales bacterium | reverse complement strand
CATTGATCTGTTGCCGCAGTCTGACAGCCACGGCCTCCATCCTGTCAGCGATGTACAATACAGGGGTTTTACCCTCCAACATACCGGCGATTTGCCGGGCGCGGGTTTTGATATCGTCCTCCTCGCGGTCCAGCAAGTCCGCTGCAAGGCCAATTTGTTCAATGAAATCATCACCCGTCAAGCCACAGTAATGCAGGACAAATAATTGCTGAACCATGGAATAGCCCAGACACGCTCTGGGAGATGGCCAGTCGCCCGGAATTAAAATATGGTCGAGCGACTTATCCTCTGCTAATTCTTTGAGTTTGCCACCGCTCGTTATGCAGATAATTCTGGACCCTGCCTTCTCGATTTTTTCAAAAGCGGCCAGGGTTTCTTCAGTGTTTCCCGAATACGAGGAAACAATCGCCAGAGTGGATTCATTAACCCATGCGGGAATGTCATATCCCTTTGAGGAAATAATCGGAACAGGACACTGGTCTCTCACAAATTCCTCTGCATAATCCCCTCCTATTCCACTACCGCCAAGTCCGGCTATCAAAACCCTGTCGATGACCCTCTGCGGTTTAGAAATTGTGGCCTTGTTTCCTATTTCAATTGCTTCCCTAAGTTGATCAGAAAAGCGCGCTATAAGTTTATCCATTTAAGTTGGTTTTTCAAATCACAAATCATCAACACATCTGCCCAATAAAACCGGGAACTCCGGGATAATGTTTGTCCGCATTCCATCCATTTCAATAGAAGCATTGCAGTACAGCCCGAAGATGCATGCGCAAATATAAAATTTTATAAGAAACTCCCATCCGGGTAAAGCTCAGGACCCGATACCGTATTATCTGCTGAGGAAACAGTGAATTTCTAACAAAGCAATCTTCCACTGTTTAAATCCTTCCTGTCATTACCCGGTTCTGGAACAAAATAAAGCCCTATATTTGAATCTGATTGAGAGGCAATATCATGAGCAAGAAAAAGGGTGATTGGGGAGAAAAAATAGCGAAGTCCTACCTGGAAAAAAAGGGAATAGAGGTGGTGGAGACCAACTGGAGGGTAGGTCATCTCGAACTTGATATTATTGCAGAAGACGGAGATGTACTGGTTTTTGTGGAGGTAAAAGTAAGGAACTGGGATGGTCCCCTTGAAGCCAAATACTCAATGACCGAAGACCAGATAGATCGCCTTGCCAAAGCTGCCCACTGCTATATGGTCCACAACGAAAGGGATGGCGAAGTCAGGTTTGACCTTGTTGCAGTTACATATTACGATGAAAAAAATTATCGAACCCAGCATGTGGAAGATGCATTTTTTCCGGGCAGTATTTTGTAAAACAGATAATTGTAGTATCTTTGCACTCCGTTTTGGGAAAAGCTTCCATTCGGAATAATTTTATGCCGGAATTGTTTGTTTATCCGGTGGGTTTTTGCTGAAGAAAAAAGGGTAAATCCATATCTTCTGCGACAACAAAATCAATTACAAAATAGCGGGCGAGAAAATTACTCCCGCTGCTTTAATGTTAGTTGGAAAATCATAATAAGATGAAAAAAGATACACATCCGGAAAACTACAGGCTGGTCGTTTTTAAGGACTTCAGCTGCGATGAGGCATTTCTCACGAAATCTGCCGCTCCCAGTAAGGAGACCATCACCTGGGAAGATGGTAAGGAATATCCGTTGGTGAAGTTGGAGATTTCCAACAAATCTCACCCTTTCTTTACCGGAAAGATGAAGTTCGTGGATACCGCCGGTAGAATCGACAAGTTTAACAAGAAGTTTGGCACTTCAAAATTTGCCAAAAAGGAGGAGGAAAAAGCTGAAAAAGAGGCTGAAAAGGCTGAGTGAGAAAGATATTAAAATTTCCGAAGTCTAACTTTTACAATAGCCTCAATCTACCCATTGGGGCTATTTTTTATTTTGTGAAGTCATGAAAAACCTGATATTCTTTGACGATGCAGAGCGCGAACACTTGCTGCCACTCACATATTCCAGACCGGTTTGTGAGCTCAGGTTTGGCATGCTCACACTGAGAGACAAATGGGAAAGGGAACTGGAAGGAAAAGGGTCCTATATCACCAGGGAGTACCTGGCTAAAAAATTTCCCATTGAGATATCGAATGACAATACTGTAATCAACGGCTCTGTAGTTCCCAACAAAAGACTGGTCAGACTCATTTCTGAGCTGGATTTTAATGAGGCCTTACTTTACAAAGAGGAACTCATAGCTGCTCGATTGAACAGGAGTCAATTTGATAAGCTGAAAAGCAACCAGCCGGTGGATGAATTGGTGGGCTACGAACTGACAACCACTCCAGTCAAAAGACTCGCCGGACTCACCGATCTCATTCACGACCACCAATCCGAGTTTGAACGGGATTTTGAAAGACTTACCGGAGGGCGGAAATCGGCTCCCATTCCAAAGGGAATTCAGACGATTGGAAACGGCAAAATCTTTGTGGAGAAAGGGGCTGAATTGACCAATTGTTCGCTCAACGCCTCCACAGGTCCGATTTATATTTCCCAGGACTGCAAGATCATGGAGGGGGCCGTAATACGCGGACCGTTTTATGCAGCCCGTGGTGGTGTGGTAAAAATGTGCACCAGAATCTACGGACCTGTTTCCATGGGGCCTTATTGCAAAGTGGGAGGGGAACTCAACAATGTAACCATTGTAGGATACAGCAACAAGACTCACGATGGATTTTTGGGTCACTCCTACCTGGGCGAGTGGTGCAACCTCGGAGCGGGTACCAACAACTCCAATCTGAAAAACACTTACTCCAATGTTCGCTTGTGGAATTACCCGGAAAAAGAAGCCCTGGACACCGGTAAGTTATTTTGTGGACTCTTTATGGCTGACCACACCAAATGCGGCATTAATACTACCTTCAATACAGGAACCGTAGTCGGTTTTGCATCCAATATGGTGGGCCCGTTTATGCACCCGCGTTTTGTGCCCTCTTTTTCATGGGGAGGAGCGAGCAGTTGGGAGACTCACCAGTTGGAAGGTGCGCTCCGGACGGCCGAGGCAGTTATGAAGCGCAGGGCCCGAAAATTAACTGAAACGGACCGTGCCATTTTTGAAGCTGTTTTTCGGGAAAGTGCCCCATATCGGCCCTGGGAAAGCGAAAAATCTTAAGCACACCCATGTTGCTTTTCCTGAAAAAACTGCTCAGTTACCTCACTGAAATTCATATCGAAAGTCACCCCAGCCCATTG
>PWJP01000255.1 GCA_003559985.1 Saprospirales bacterium | reverse complement strand
TTCTCAATAGAATATACCGCTTTATTCACAACCACCCCGAACTCATCGTGGTGATGTTCATTTTCCTCGGCTTTATTGGCATATCCCTCTTTATGGAGGGTCTGCACGATATGGAAACCACCATTTTAGGTTTTACTGTCCGTGGGTTTCCCGCCTCCTGGCTTTACAGCATTTTTGTGGTGGGCATCATTTACAGTATTGTTCACTCCAGGATAAAAATTGCAGGTCGGTAATGGAGGCTGGTATCCCATCTGTCAAAAACAATGGATTGAACTCCTTTTTTTGCCTTACTAAAAGTGGTACTGTAAAGAGATAAACCTAACTGGAGTAAAGTCGGTAATCCTGCCTTTGTGCTCCTGACTAATTACAGTGCTATTAAGCTCAGATTTAAACCAGCCAATTCCAAATGCCGCCTCAGCTCCTATTGAGAAATGCCGGTTCAAATGGTGGCGAAAACCCACAAAAGAGACAAGGCTGAAAACCCTCAATTTTCCATATTCCAGAGAAAAACTCTCAGTGACCTTGTAATTACCCGATGCGAACAATGCCCCTTTCTCCGGCATTAAGTACGCACCATCGGTTTTGATTCCGGTACGCACCATTTCCAGGCCGATATAAAAACTGGAATTCCCCCGATACCATCCTCGTTCAAATCCCAACTTCCAGTTATAATTTGTAAACCGCATCTCCAATCCTGTTGAATACTCGAAATTGATCCTGGAAATGGATTCGGTGCCAATTCTCAGATTAAAATAGGATGCGGTGTCGTGTGACAAGTATCGCTTGTAGTAAATCGATGGAATCTGGTAATTTACAAGACCCATCAAAGGGGTTACCACTATACCGTTGGAGGGCAAAGAAGAACTGTAGTCGTTCTGTGCCTGAGAGCAAAAAATGATTGTACAGACAAAGACAATGGAAAATACTATTTTCATAATGGACCGATTTACGCAAAGATAATTATTTCCATTAATCGTAACTTTCGGTTTGTATTAGATCAAATGGCGACGTATGGTGATTTAATGGTTTATACCACTCCTTGGCATTCATTTCGAAAGAAATGTTATGGCATGAAAAAGGGGGAACCCTATTTCAGGAGGGAGATTTAACCAAAAAACATTGTTTGCTCATCGGACTTTTAAAAGTCAAAACCCATACTGATGTGCCACTTGGGGTCCTGAATCTGGCGCGTCTCGACGCCCCAGCCGCGATCCACTCTGAAAAAGTATCCGAACAATTTGGCCCTGAATCCGAAGCCAAATCCCATTACAGCCGGATCTCTGAAATACTCGACCTCAATGGTGCTGACGGGGTTGCTGATGGTAGCTGAATTGAGTGGATTGTCGCCGTCAAAGGGGTCCGATCCGTACCAGGTGTAACCGAGGTCAAAAAACCCGATGAGTTGGAAGGAATTCAGCAGGTTGGACCGCGGTGGTGTTCTCGAAAAATAGTGAAACAGAGGCACCCGCAACTCAGTATTGAGTACCAGGTAAGAGGTACCGTTGCGAATGTTTTGGTCAAAGCCGCGCATATTGAGCGCCATGGCCTGGTAGGCAAACTTTTCGTCCTGTGGTATGGGAATATTTTGATTGAAGCCGGGTGAGAACCAGTTTTCCACTCCGCCCATGTAAAATAGAATGCGCTCCGACCCGAGTGAGGTAGCTCCGGCACCGCGTACGGCAATGATCGAATGCTTTAGTATCCGCTCGTAGTGTCGCGCATCAAATCCAATGACGGTCATAAAACCCGAGGAAGCATCAAATTCCCAGGGCGAGAACTGCACCCTGAATTGATTTACTCCCTCCACATAAAACTTGTATCTCGTCCCGTTTTTGATGTTGATAAGGACATCGTAGGTGTTGTCAAAAACATACTCTGCCCTCACCCCAAAGCTCTGCCGGTTGAAATCCGGTCTCTCAAGTGACTCAACCGATGTGGATTGAGAGATAAAGCGATCCAGCCTCAGCGTTCCGGTAAAGCGCACTGACCGGAAAATATCAAAGGGGTAAGTCCAGCGATTTTGGAAAATATGGGTGGTGTTTTTCTCCTGATCAAATGAGCCAAACCTGGCGGGCTCCCGCTCTGTACGGGACCTCCTGTAAATGGCGTAGCGCCTGTTCCATCTCCTTTTGTTATCGTCAAAAATCAGGTAAAACTCCGAGCCGTTGAATGAAGTCGGAATCCTCACCCCCCCCTCAAAGATATAATCCTCGAATATATCAAATGCCCTTGTACGTATGAGAATACCAACCGGTGGCATGTCAAACCCCTCCTGTATGCCCGAATATGCATCCAACCCACTAAACAGCAGGCTGTTGTCCAAACTCGTCGATACCTCCTCAAACCTGAAGTGCAGACGGGAGGCTATGGCCCGGGCCGATACAAAGCGCTTTACTTCTTTATCTACCGATGCCAGTGACTTGCTCACCATGCGACGCTGATCACCGCGCTGAAGTACGAAGGGCTCGTCCTTGCTAAAGGGCATATCCGGAGGATCTTCGAATCGACTTTGAAAACGCTGACCATCGCTTATTCTATCGGGATCAAATTGTTTGGAGGGAACCGGTTCCAACTCTACACTAATCTCGCCGTGCAATTTGGTCCGCAAAATAGTCGGATTGGGTGAGATGGTCTGTACCGCCTGACTTTCTGCACGGAAAAGGGTAGGTGTTGCTCCTTGTATTTTGGTAAAAATCAGCGTGCCATTACGGTAGTCAAAAGTGGTGACGTTTGCAGGCATACTGGTAAGTGCCCTGCCACTCACTGACACCGGGTAATTTTCGTCCTCATCCCCGGTTCCCGGCAATGCCATCCGGTAAATGTTTTTTACCCCGCTGTAATTGCTCAAAAAGTGAAAGTGGTCCCCACTGGAATACCTGAGCAGGGTTTCATCAGATGAGGGTGATTCGGTCAACTGCACCGCACTCTCCGCTTCGCCAGAAATATCTAAATAAAACAGGTTGAAAGGTTCAAAAGGCAGTATAGTATCCCGTCTCTTTCTCTCGAGAGAGGTTGTCTGTCTGTTGGATGAAAAAAGTATTCCTCGATCACCATCCCTTTCAAAAGAGGTCACCCATTTGTGGTCGTATATGTCGCGGGTCAACCTGTTGGATTGCCGGGTGGGGAGATCGTACAAATAAAGATCGGAAAAACCGTCCGTGGTGGCAGCCAATACCAAAGTGCGCTCATCGAAGTAGTCAAAACTGTACACCCGCTGATAAATGGGGTT
>PWJP01000284.1 GCA_003559985.1 Saprospirales bacterium | reverse complement strand
CATTGGGTGTGTCTAATCGCGAGCCAAACAGACGCGACTTTACGGAATCAAGCCCGGACAGCAGACCAAAACCCGAGCGAATGTTCAATGTAGAAACAGGGGTTAGAACCGGAGGAGACAATTGGAATTTGCAATCCAATCTTTACTACATGGGATACCGCGACCAACTTGTAGTTACCGGAAGAATAAATGATGTGGGAGCTCAGGTCAGAGAAAATGTGAGGGACAGCTACAGAACCGGTCTGGAAGTAAGTGGAAGTTATAACATACAACCCAACCTAAAGCTTTTTGCCAATGCGACCCTGGCATACAACCGAATTCAGAACTACGACTTTTTTGTCGATAAGTACGATGAGGACTTTGGTTTTGAAGGGCAGGAAAAACTGGAGTTTGACAGAACACCAATGGCCCTTTCACCGGAACAGTTGATTTCAGGTGGAATAAAATACAGGGTATTTGATATGAGTGGAAGACTGGGCAATTTGCGTCTTGACACCGACCTTTTTTCCCAGTATGTGGGCAGACAGTACCTGGACAATACGGGAAACCGCGACAACGCACTTGACCCCTATCACTTTACAGACCTCAATTTCGTGTTTAACTTCAGCCGCGAAAACTGGCCGGACATCCAGTTCAACTTCATGGTGCGTAATCTAACGGATGAGAAATACGAAACAAATGGATGGAGCTACTCGTATTACTTTGCAGATGACTTTTTAATCGACCAGGGATTCTTTCCACAGGCTGGGAGGAATTTCTTTACCGGACTCAGCATCCGATTCTAAAACACTGCACTCGATTAGATAAAAAATCCCCTTGTTAGTTGGAATGAAATCCAAAGCAAGGGGATTTTTTAACAGTGGGTTTTTAGGAATGTGCTATCAGCACAATTTCCATAGGAATAAAAGCAGCAACTATAGATATCTTAAACGGAGAGTTGGCCCACCAATTTTCCAACCGGTCCGCTGCAAAGTTCAGGTGTGATGCTCTCAAAAGAGTACCCCTCTCCGGCCAATCGCTCTAAAACAATCGGCAGCGCGTGTTTCAGGTTTTTCTCAGCCTTCAAACTATCGTGAAAAACCACAATAGAACCAGGTTTTACACTTCGCAGCACGTTTTTCGCACATTGTTCACCACTTATATCAGCATCGAAATCAGCACTTAGTACATCCCACATTACAATTTTGTAGTGTCTTTGAAGAAACTGCACCTGGCTTGGTCTCAATTTTCCATAGGGAGGACGGAACAATTCGCTTTTCACCAATTGTGCGCACTTTCGAATATTCAGGAAGTAGGGAAGACGGTCAGTAACCCAACCAGACAAATGATTGTAAGTGTGATTGCCAATAGCGTGACCGCCGTTTACCACCTTCTCAAATATATCCGGATTCTTTTCAATGTTTTCACCTACACAGAAAAATGTGGCTTTGGCATTGTATTCATCCAACAAATCCAAAACCCAGGGGGTGACCTCAGGCACTGGGCCATCGTCAAATGTGAGAAACACGTGTTTTTCATCTCCCGGAACTCTCCAGGTGAAACTTGGGAACAGGCTTTGAATAAAGCCGGGTGTTTTAATTAAGTACATGGGATAATATTAAAATATGTTCAAGGATTATATAACTACTCGGGATTAAACAGCTTTTTTGTATCTATGCATTTAATAAACGCATGATACATCAGTTTTGCTGCGTAAAAGTACAACCTTTTTTAAAATATTATAATTTTTAGTCAATTGATTTACTGGAATTTATCGAATAAAAATTTAACATATATATTAATTTAGAAATATGAGCAATATCAGAGTGAGATTTGCACCCAGCCCAACAGGGCCTTTACATGTTGGAGGATTGCGCACAGCACTTTATAACTACCTATTTGTCAAGAACAAAGGTGGTAAAATGATTTTAAGACTTGAGGATACAGACAGGAATCGATTTGTGGAAGGCGCGGAGGACTATATTATTAAGGCCCTGGAATGGGCAGGCATTGTTTGGGATGAAGGTCCCGACAAAGGAGGCATGCTCGGGCCGTATAAGCAGTCTGAAAGGAGAGACCTCTACAAAAAATACGCCCTTAACATGGTGAAAAATGGTTGGGCCTATTATGCTTTTGATACTTCCAAAGAACTCGAATCCATGCGGCAGAAGAAAGAAGCTGAAGGGGTTCATTCCCCCAAATACGATTCTTCCGTAAGAGATGAGATGAACAACAGCCTAACCCTGACAGAGGAAGAGACCAAACGAAGAATTGAGGAGGGGGCACCTTATGTAATCCGGTTCAAGATTCCGGCTGATGGCGAAGTGATAGTGAATGACGAAGTCAGAGGTACTATGACCTTTGATTGCAAGGAACTGGACGACAAAGTTCTTATAAAGGCAGATGGGTGGCCCACTTACCACCTGGCCAATGTAGTGGATGACTACCTCATGCAAATAACCCATGTGATTAGAGGTGAAGAGTGGATTAGCAGTACTGGTTTGCATGTCCTTTTGTACAAAGCCCTCGGCTGGGATAAAGACCAACCCTCCTTTGCACATCTCCCACTGATTCTAAAACCCTCTGGAAAAGGTAAGTTGAGTAAAAGGGATGGAGCCAAATTCGGTCTTCCAGTCTTTCCCCTTGAGTGGAATGACCCGGAGTCAAAGGAGGTTTTTCCGGGATTTAAAGAAATGGGTTTTGACCCGCGTGCAATGGTCAACTTTATTGCATTCCTCGGTTGGAATCCCGGTGGGGAACAGGAAATTTTCAGCATGGACGGCCTGACTCAAGAATTTTCATTGGAAAGAGTCAGTAAGGGTGGGGCGCGATTTGACTTCGACAAGGCAAAGTGGGTCAATCAACAATACCTCCTTGAAACTCCTGATAGCGAACTCGCCAGACAGGCTATTCCTTTTTTGAAAGAAGCCGGTTATCACCTTAGTCAGGATGAAAGACTCGAGCGTATTTGCAGTATCATGAAAGAGCGGCTCCAACTCATTTCTGAATTGCCTGAGGCTGCTCCATTCTTCTTTTCAGATGTTTTTCCCATGGATGAAAAAACGCTAAAAAAGAGGTGGAAACCAGAATCTGCGGAAATTTTGATGGGGTTAAGAGATTTGTTGGATTCAGTGGAACCCTTTGAGAAAAAAGTCCTCGAAGAGCGAATCAAAGCCTGGATACCGGAAAAAAGCCTTAACTTTGGCAAGGTTTTACCTCTGTTGAGACTCAGTGTTACCGGAACCATGAAGGGACCTGATATTTTTGAAACCATGGCTATTCTCGGTAAGGAAAAATGTCTGGAGAGGACAAAACGTTTATTGGATTTAAAGGCTTAAAATTATAAGGATATGCCCAAGAAAATGAAGGATAAGAAAAAACCAGACCTGCATAAAGACCTGGAAGGCCTGGATATCAGCATCAATGAATTTGGTGAGATCGAAGGCAACTTCAATATAGATGACCTCAATGAATTCCTAAATGAAAATGTCGAGGACAGAAAGCTTCAGGAGCTTAAAGATAAGTTGAAGAAAAAATTAAAGGGGTCGAAGAAGAAAGAGTAGGGTTTCAAACCCCGCTATTTCTGCTTATAAAATAAGTTATTCTGAGCCACTGCCGGATTTTAACAACTGAAATCACGTCAGGGAATTTGAGATAAGAAAAAATAGTCCTATCTTGCAGTCCCGAATCAAAATATTCCGATTCGGGATCTTCCATGATCATCCGTAAATTATCAGTTAACAAAAAAACTAATAACGATTGGTATGTCCAACGGGTATCGATTTATTTTCGCGGGTATATTCCTGCTATTTTATTTCGCTCATTTTTCTCCGCTTTGGGGCAAAAATGTAATTTCCGTATCCCTAAATCCAATTACCTGCCAATTCCTGGGACCTGATACCATTTTTGTGGACAGCAATTGCGTCGCACCTCTTTTTTGGGATGAAGACAACAATCCTGAATGTGAGACCTCAAGTGCCGGGGGAGTCATTGTCAGCCGAACACTTACGGATATCAGCGGTGGATACGAAATTGGAGACCTCGTGCCTGGAGGTGCTGAGGTCGAAGTGACTTACCGAGTCATGGACAACCAGGGCAACACCTATTTCTTCACCTTTTCGATATTTTTTGCTGACACCATAGCTCCTGTTTTCGATCCAAACACACTGCCGGCCGATACTACAATTTACGGCAAGCCAGATCTTCCCGATGCAGGTGTATTTGCTTTCGACAATTGTGATACCACAGGACAGAATGTGGTTATTTCCTTTGAGGATAGCCCACTTCCCGATTTGTGCGATGGAGGTGAATGGACGCGAACATACACGGCCTCAGACCAGTTTGGCAACCAGGCCTCCTATGTACAAACCATCACCCAACTACCGGATACCAGTTCACCGGTTTTCGTAACCGGGCCCGTGGACACCCTTATCAATTGCGAAGACCTGCCAGGTGCTTACAGCCAGTGGCTCGAAAACCAATATGAGCTGATTGAAATTGAAAACCCCGGAGGTAGTCCATTTGAGCTGATTGACAACGGACCACTTGAAAGTGAAATATCTGACCTTTGCGGACCCCTTGAAATTGAATTCTCCGCCATTGACAGTTGTGGTAACTTTTCCACTGCCACCGCCATTTTCGAAATACTGGATACCATTCCCCCTGATATCACCTCCGATCCGGTTCCACTCGCAATTGATTGCAGTGTGATAGATGGAGACTCGGTTCTTCAAAACTGGATAGACAATAACGGTTTTGCCACTGCAACGGACAACTGCAGTCAGGTCGAGTGGCATGTAGAACCAATGCCCGGAGACAGTGAATTCCTCTGCAATGATACGACAACAGTAAACTGGTTCGCACAGGATGCTTGTGGCAACATAACCTCTGCAGAGACCTATATTTACATACAGGACACCCTCTCTCCTGAATTTGATACTGCTCCGGTTGATGAACTGGTGGCCTGTGATGCGGAAAATCTGGATTCAACCCTCAATTCCTGGTTGGAAAATTACGGTGGAGCGGAAGTTTCTTCTGCATGTTGGTCCGCTGAAAGCATCGAAATTACTTTGTTGTTGGATGGTTTGGAAGCGGACAATTCACAGATAATGATGGCTCTGCAAAATAGCCTTGAGGGTGACTGCAGATCTGTGGAACTAAGCACCGGTGACAGTGTTCAGAATGCTCTCGGTGTCGTTGAAATCGGATTTTTGGCAACTGATTTTTGCGGCAATCAAGCGGTTTCTCATGCGAAATTTATCGTCATAGACACCATCGGCCCGGAAATCTCCCTGCAACCCGGGGACACTATTATTCAATGCGAGGGTGCAGAAGCAATCGAGGCGGCTTTGGAAGATTGGTACCTGGCAGGTGGAGGCATGGAAGCATTGGATAATTGCAGTGATTGGAGTGTTTATGCTGAAATGGAATTCTCCGAATTGCTCGACCAGTTTTGGGCCTCTTCAGATACCTCCTGTGGGCTTACCGGTAGGGTAGAGGTGCTCTTTTTTGCTGCAGATGAATGCGGAAACCTGAATCCGGCTTCAGAACCGGTTACTTTCGAAGTAATTGACACCCTGCCACCCCTGCTAATCGACACTCCACAAGTGTCCAACTTCCAGTGTAACCCCGGAATTGACGGTGAAATTCAGGATTGGATTATACAACTTGGATTGGCTGAAATTTCAGATCCGTGCAGCCCAATTGTCCCCGGAAATTTTAACTGGACCACAAATGATGGAAGAAGTGGTTCGGCTAGCATAGTTGATGGCCCTTATCCGGGAGTCGAATCCGACCTCTGCGAATTGGAGTTGACGGTTGAATTTGAGGTGGCCGACGAATGCGGAAATATGTTGACCTTCCAGGGAATAGCTTTAATTGCTGACGATACCCCTCCCTCATTCGCCGGGACACCTGACACATCCTGGTACAATTGCAACGAAGCCCTTGACTCGCTTCAAGTAATTGTCTCGGACCCCTGTTCCGATTTTACCATCTCTTTTGCCGACAGTCTCCTTGCAGAAAGTTGGAAGGGATGCGGAGATTTTGAACAGGTGTTGCAAAGAAAAATTAGCGCGGAAGACGTTTGTGGCAATACTGCAACATTCACTCAAACTGTTATCGTAAGCGACTTTGAATCACCGGTATTTACCGTGCCTCAGGATGTCACAGTGGACTGCAGGTTTGTTGCAGATACAACTATCACAGGCTTTCCGACCAATATTTCAGACAACTGCTTCGAAGCATCAGAAATAATCATTCAATTTGAGGACGAGATCGCTCCTGATGATTGTGAGCCAGTCATTACTCGAATCTGGAGGGCAACAGACGGATGCGAAAACACTGCATTGGACACCCAGTTTATATTCACCGTCGATACACTTCCACCTGCGATCAATGAACCATCCGAAGACCTTATTTTACAATGTGGAGAACAGGAAAATGTGGATGTTTTTACAAACTGGTTGGATAGTGCAGGTTTTGCTGAGATTGGTTCACCATGCGGTGAGTGGTCCTTTTTTGCTGCTATTTCAGGAAGTTACGACCCCGGAGATGAATCGACTTTTCCCGGAACACCCCCTGAAATGCCACAGCCACTGAGTTGTGATTCCCTCACCGGCCCGGTTCATTACTCTGAAGAGATCGACTTTGTTTTTTATGATGATTGTGGAAATATAAGCGTTTCAACCGTATTGTTGGAACTGAGAGACGATCAGCCTCCGGTTTTTTCTCACTGCCCCGCCGATGTGGTTGTCCATACCACGGGAGATAACTGTACAGGGGTTTTTACGGAGCCCGGATTCTCTGTTTACGACCTGTGTGGATTGACCATGGAACAGGGTAGTGTTTCAGACACGGCCTCTCTAATGGCTTCCACCCCCGGTGATGCAAATTCAGTTGTGGAAGATGTGGTTTTTGTCTTCAGTGATATGTACGACCCTCTAAAACCAGTCCTGACGATGGTGCTTGAAATTGAGTTGGTGGGGGTTGATGCTGAACAGCCCACCGAGTATTTCTTAATCCACGATCAGGATGGTGAACTGCTTGGTACTACAGAAAACACTCCTGAGCAATGTGGCAATTCCACCACTGTGATCAGCATCCAGGATGAGCAGCTTATTAATGAGTGGTTGTCAAACGACAGTCTGGTCTTTCACTTGCAACCGTATTACAATGACAGCCTGTCGGGTTCTTTTTTCATCAATGACATTTGCCAGCCCGGACTTGTTATCGCCAGTGTTGAATTTTCCAGGGCGGAATCCAGTGAACTGGATGTAAAAATATACCCCGGCTATTTGCCTCCGGTTACGCTTAGTGATTTTCCGGCTGAAGGCTTTGAATTTTCAGTAGGAAACCATCCCGTTCTCATTACAGCTACGGATTGCTCGGGCAATACCAGTATTTGCAGTTTTGATTTGGTTGTGGAACAAAAGGTGGAGGCTGAAGTTAGCTGTCCTGAAAACGCCCAGTTATTTGCACCGGACTCCGTTTGTTACGCACGGTTTGAACTGCCCCAAATCGACTACCAGACCGAGTGTGACATTTTTGGAACCAATATTTACAGCCACGGACCTGACGAATTTGGATTTATCGAATTTTTCCAACACCCAGACCTTGGCGACCTCAATGCTACTGAGAAGACACTGCAATTTGGTCCTTTCACCGGGGGAAGTTTTGGAGATGCAGGTGTCTTTATTCAATATAGTGCAGACATTGACAGCCAGTATGCGTTTTTTGAGGTGAGTACCGGAGGTGGTTATTCCCTTGGAGCCATAGGAGGACCAACGGATAACAACTCCATTATGCCCGGAAATTGTCAAAGTCCCGGATTGGCCTTTTTCACCATTCCGGACAGCGTTTTCAACGAAGAGGTTGAGGGTGGTTTCATCGAAGTTGTACTCAGTCCCAATGAAAACCTGCCTGCATTTCCCGAGGGAATCGGAACCGGCATCAATCCGTGTGACACTATATTTGATATGGCCGGTCAAAGTGATAGTGCGAGTTTTGTGAGGGGATACATTTCCTACCACCCGGTACAGATTGACATTGAAATCAGTGGCAGCACCCAAACTTCTGAAGGACCGTTTTTCTCGGGTGAAGATTTACCCGGAGTAGAACTGAATACCGGAAACAACCTGATAGAATATCTACTGTTGGACCCTTCTGGAAATCAGAGCGGTTGTTCCTTTTCAGTGGAGGTAATCGATACGGTTCCTCCCAATGCTATTTGCAAAAATGCGAGAATCGAGGTCTTGCCATCTGCCCTCGATACATTTGTACTGGACCCGGAACTGGTGGATGGTGGCAGTTGGGACAATTGTGAAATTACCCAAATGGAGGTCGAGCCCAACAAATTTACCTGCGACGATACAGGCGAGGAAATACAGGTGACACTGACTGTGGAGGACGAATCGGGCAACAGTTCGACTTGTCAAAGCACAGTGGCGATAGATTCCTATCGATTAGAACCGGGCTTCTCCATAGACCTCTGTGAACCTGACACTCTGAATCTATTCTCAAATGCACCCGGAGATCCGACTCAGTACTCTTATGAGTGGAGTGGGCCACAGGGTTTCAGCAGCAACAACCCCAATCCTGTAATCAGTGGAACCGGACCTCAAAATTCCGGGAATTACAGTGTGACAATAACAGGATTTGGAGGTTGTACGGCCAGTGGGTCAGTAGATGTAAACATTTCTACAATTGCGACCCCTGAGATCAATGCGACATCCAATGTCGTTTGTGAAGGAGATGCCATAGAGTTGACCTCTTCTGTTTACACAGGAGATATTACCTACCGGTGGTATAGTGGGACGCCACCCTCAGGAGTTTTACTGGGCACCACTTCACAACCCTCTTTTTCAATCGACCTGCCACTTGGAACCCACCGTTTTTATGTCCAGGTTGAAAACCCGGATTGCAGTTCAAATCCCTCAGCCACCAAAACTGTGGAAGTGGTGGAAGACCCTGTGGCAGTGATTGACCCTGCATTTGTGCGGGTGTGCGAGGGAGATCAGCTTTCGCTTTCATCCCCTCTCGGTCCCGCTTTTGAATACAACTGGAGCGGTCCGGCCGGCTTTGTTTCTGACATGCAATCACCGGTTGTAACTCCAGGTGCAGGACCTGAAAATGAGGGAATTTACAGCCTGGTCGTTACCCTGGGAACCTGCACTTCAGATGCTGTGCAGGCCGAGGTGGTGGTGGATGAAAGTCCTCCACAACCGATTGTGCAGGGAAATAACCTGCTCTGTATCGGGGATACCCTCCATCTACGGGTGAGTAATATACCACTGGCAACCAGATACACCTGGACCCTTCCGGATGGCTCAGAACAAATTACATCCACTAACCAATTGATAATCGGCAATGTGGGTACTGACCTCTCGGGAGACTGGCACGTCAAAGCCGATTTTGGGCAATGCGCATCTGTGGCTTCCGATCCAATTACCGTGGTGGTGGAAGAAAATCCCATCATCAATGCACAATCCAATAGTCCGGTTTGCGAAGGTGACTCCGCTGTAATAATCGCAGACCCCATACCGGATGCTGTTTATGAGTGGACCGGGCCAGGTGGTTTTTCAGCTGCTGGAGACACCATCAGGGGAAAATTTAATGCAGGAGAATATGAGGTATTTGTCGTGACCCAAAGCGGATGTACTGCTTCCGCAATGACCGACCTCGAGGTAAAAACCACTCCCAAAATTGACGCCATTGTCAATCAGGGGCAAACCTGCGTAGATGGATCATCCGACCTATGTTTCCAACCCTTTTTAACACCGGATGATAACGGCAACGACTACATCTATCACTGGACCGGACCAAACAACTTTAGTTCCAACCAGGCCTCACCGTGCCTGAGCAATGTAACAGAATCCGACAACGGAACTTACTTCCTGGAAGTCGAATTGGACGGATGTCGTTCTGATAGGGATTCCACTGTGGTAATGGTGAACAATATCGGTCGCACACCGCTGATTTTGTCCGATCAAATGAATTACTGCGAGGGCGACAGCATAAACTTGCATACAGATTATTCCCCGGATGCAGGAGTGCGCTTCCACTGGGTTGGTCCAACAGGCATTTCAATCACCTCGGATTCCCTGTTTTACATACCTGATGGCCAATCCGCTGATGGTGGTCAATACTCCGTTTTTGTGACTGTTGACCAATGTACCACAGCCGTTTCCGAAGAAATAGTAATAGAGGTAAATCCCGTGCCTGACAGACCCACTCTGACCGGGGGCGGACAGTACTGCGAGGGAGACAGCATAGTGTTGCAAGCGGATATCAATCCCGATGTGAATTACATTTGGGTAGGTCCGATTCCGCTGGACCAGGGAGTGGATAGCCACGTGCTTTGGCCTGCAGAAACAAGCCAAACTGGTAGTTACCGGGTTTTTGCCAGACAAAATGGCTGTAACTCAGAGCCTTCGCAACCTGAGAGTGTGGTTGTAAACCCAACACCACCCACGCCATCTATTTCCCTTAGCAATGAAGCTATTTGCCTGGATGACAGAGACGACCATTTGGAACTCTGCATTGAAGGAGACTCTTTAGCCGGTGGTGCCACCTACCTGTACTTCCTGAATGACGACCTGGATTCAGATATAATCACTACCAATTCGATTTGCGCCAATCTCTTCAGTTCACAATTGGAGAAAGCGGGGAGCAATACAATTCAGGTGAGAACAGAACTGAACGGTTGCCTTTCCGGCTTTTCTTCACCCTTGCAGTTCAGAGTCGATACCATACCGGATGAGACCGCATTTGCCGGAGAAGATTTTCACAGTTGCGAGCTAAACGGAGTTGTTTTAATGTCGGATTTTCCTGCGATTGCTACAGGTACCTGGTCTTCACCGGACCCAACACTTACTTTTGAAGATGTCAATCTACCGTTCAGTGAGGTGGATAGATTGAGTCCGGGAGATAATCTCCTGATATGGACTCTTTCAAATGGGAGTTGTGAAAATTATTCCAGTGATACTGTAGTAGTTGATTTTTTGGACAATCCATCTGCAAGAAATGATACGGTGCAGGTCCTTCCGGGAGATGGAATTACCAGCGAAGTTTTGCTCAACGACGACCTGCCGGGCGATGTCAATTTGGAGATAATTTCCGGCGAAGGGCAAGGAGAATGGACTTTGGCTCCGGGTGGACAGGCGATTGCCTTCCAGTCCTCCGAGAGATGGGCAGGGACCGTGCGCATCACCTATGAAATTTGTCTTGTAAATTGCCCGGACAAATGCGACCGCGCTGTTTTGTACATTGAAGCCGGGGATGATCAGGACTGCGAAATTCCCAATATTTTCACCCCCAACGGTGATGGAATTAACGATGCCTTTATCATACCGTGCCTGGCCTCTGACCGCTATTCGGATAGTGAATTGAGGATTTACGACAAATGGGGTTCTGAACTCTTTAGGGCCGCCCCCTACGATAACGACTGGGAGGGAACCCACAATGGCATACCACTGCCAGAGGGAACCTACTTTTATGTCATAGATTTTGGAGACGGCAGATCAGCTGCCAATGGATTTGTAGTAATAAAACGGTAATAGCTGCAGGGTTATAACCTGCTTTTGAAAAAACTGATCGATTATGGAAAATCTAAAATGATGGAGAGATTATCGCTGATCATCTTTGTATTTTTCCTTGCTCTGAGTGGCCTCAAAGCTCAGGAAAATGCGCTGTACACTCAGTTTTTCTACAACAAACTAGCCTATAACGGTGCCTTTTCCGGTGCAGTGCCCGGAGTGGAGTTGACTGCCAGCGCCCGGGAGCAGTGGATGGGTCTGGATGGTAGTCCATCCGTTCAGTCGCTCCAGGCCAACATACCGTTTACCCCACAGCGCGTGGGGCTTGGAGTTTTTCTGAGAAGGGAAAAAATCGGTCTGACGGAGCACCTAACCACCAATTTGAGTTACGCCTACCACTTGAGATATGGCGACTATCTGATAGGACTGGGTGTCAATGCCAGGGTGGGAAGACTGACTCACGACTTTTCCGAGCAAAATATCAGAACGACCCGGCCTTTTGGACAGGATCCATTGCTGCAGGGCAACATGGAAAATGCTACTTACTTCAATGCCGGGGCTTCACTGCTCATTCGTTCAGACAGGCTTTATGCTGGCTTTTCAGTCCCAACCATTGCAAAAAAACACATTGAATTGGATGACCCGGATGATATTTTGAGCAGTGGCCGGGGAAGGTACTGGCATCTCATGGCCGGTTACAGCATACCAATGGGTAGGCAAATGATTCTTAACCCCCAGTTTATGCTGAGCTATTCAGCCGATATTCCGATTAACCTGGATGTCAACCTCCTGCTGGATATAGGAGATGAATTTATCGCCGGCATCGGATATCGTTCCATGTCAGGGTCCACCGGCAATATAGGGGAGTCCATTCACTTGCTCGGGGGGATAAAAGTATCGGACAATTGGTTTATGACAGTTTCTTACGACATAGGGCTGTCTTCATTCAGGCGCCACCACAATGGCAGTCTGGAGGTTTCGATGAGTATTTATTTTGGAGACCGGGCAAAAACCGGGGAAATGAGGTCTCCGCGCTTCTTTTAAAATCATAGACTATGATTAAGATGGATTTGCTCAACATAACTTTTTCACTGTCGGCTTTTCTTTTTGCTACAAGCCTGATAGCCCAGCCTCCCAT
>PWJP01000063.1 GCA_003559985.1 Saprospirales bacterium | reverse complement strand
TTGAAGGGTCGGGGGATAGTTTCAATTGTGCCGAATTCGGGGTGCTAGGGGGGTCTAGCTGCCAGAATTCGCTCTGTCTATCCGCTACCCACCCCCTACAGATAGACCATACGGGGTAGAGCGCCCTTGAGGGGCGTTCTCTCTACCCGTACGTTCTATGAGTCTCGATTTTGGATAGGCACTTCCTAAGAATATAAGATAAAGAGGAACTTTAGGAATCTTCAAGGTCTCGGAGAGATTTCAGGTGTTTAATCTTACGAGCTTTTTTGGTAACTTCCTTACTCTCTTCAAGCTCCTTTTCTTCTGCCCTTTTCTTTTCCCTAAGCTCTACAGCCTTCTTCAACCCTTCGTAAAGTAACTCGTCATAAATCCCTTCCTCGATAGCTTCCTTAATACTCTGTATGGCAGGGTCATCTGGACCTCGGAAACTCCATCTAGAGTTACTTCCTTTGGGTATGTCGAGTACGGATAGAAGTTCACGGAGGACAGGGATAGAGATTCTTCGCCCGGTATCTTCTCGTAGGTAAATCGCCACCTCCCTTGTACCCCAATTCTTAAGATTACGTGGTTTCTGCTTGGGTTCGTGGGCACCAACTTGGGGTCGTATTTGACCACGGATATTCCAGTCAGGTTCTAGCTCTACCTCTTCTCCACCTTTAGGAACAGATAGAACAGGTACGGAGCTAAGGGGTGCGGACATATGGTAACGGCCTTCCTTAGTGACAGTGATATCACCTGTGATGAAGGCGTTAAGTAGTGCAGAGATTAGCTTAGTCCAAGTTATGTTCTCTACCCACATACGGCGTCTAGCTAGTGAGTATTGGTCAGTGCTAATCCGTACCTGTATCAACTTGGTGCTCATTTTCCCACTCTCTGTATCGGGGGAAAGTGGAGGTCTTGCCTCTTTCCTCGGCTTCCTTAACCATGTTGATTACGCGGGTCTTGCTTACGTCTAGGTACTTAGCTAGTTCGGCAAAGGGTATAGGCTTCTCCTGTGCCCTCAGCTCTAAGAGAGTCTGGTCTCTAACAAAGAGAGCCACTTCCCTCGACTCTTCCAGTGCCCGGATAAACTTATGGGTCTGGATAAAGCGGGTAAGTGGCTCTTGGATATTCCCTAAGTCACTCGCTTTCATAGCGGTCCTCATACTGCATCTCTAGGTGGGCATCTACAGCCATAGCCTCGGACTCTTCCTCTAGGTCAGCCTCAAACAGTTCCTTAAAGCATGGCTTACAGACTCCAGTACGGTCGTAGAAACTAAGGTCTATGGTTTCTTCCCCACACTCAGGGCAGATACGGTAACCGGGGTCGTCATTCCTTGGGTCATTGGGATGGGAGGTTACTGGTCCCCATGTTTCAGAGTCTCCTGGTCCTGGCATAATCATGTTAGTACCTCTTTGGGTAGGTCTTCCCTCGACTACTGAAATCGTGTGGCTCTTTCAATAGCTCCTCCTCTAGTACTTGTCCGTATAGCTCAGGTGTGAGCTTCGCAAGTTTGCTTAAGGCTCTACTTCTAGCACGAGAGTAAGCACGTTTCTTATCGGGGGGCCAGCTTCCTTTCTTGTCGATAGAGTACAGGTAACGTGAGTACCTGTTCTTACATACCTTACATTTACTAGAGTAAGACTGCTTGTTGTTCCTCTTTCCCTGTTTGTGAAACTCAGTTACAGGTAAGTAACGGTCCCCTTCATGGTCAGGGTCATTGCATCTCTTATAGACCATAGAGAATATACCCTCCGATATGCCATAGGCAGACTAGACCGAGAGCTACGGTAACTAAGATTAAGCCCTTCTTTGCGAGGGTAGAGTAGGCTATAAGGCTGTCTAGTACAGCAACCAGAATCACGCCTAGTAACCCTCGGATGAACATAGCTATGAAAGGTCCATACCCCTCGACAAGACAGGCTAGCCACGGGTTAGCTTCCTCGGCTATGTTCATAGTGAGCCATATATAAGTGGCTATGGCATCAAAGATTGTGAAGCCAAAAGCCACGGGTGTTAGCTTTGAGTTCATTTGGGTCCCTTAAATTAGGAGTGGGACGGGTGGGACTTGAACCCACGCCTGACGGATTATGAGTCCGCTGCTCTGACCAGCTGAGCTACCGTCCCCTAGGGGGTGGTCAGTAGGGGCGTTCTCTACGGTTCCACTCCGCCCTAATCTACTTGTTACCTTGAGGTTGACCACCGTGCGCCCGGTAGGATTTGAACCTACGGCCTTGGGATTAGAAGTCCCCTGCTCTATCCACTGAGCTACGGGCGCTGAAATTTAGGTGTGGTATATGACCAGTGAAACAAAGGCTACGATGATAGCGATGTAGAGGATAGTGGTTACGGAGTAGAACACCGGGTCAGAGAATTCTACAGGCTCCTCGATATCATGGTCGGGACGGATGGGGATAATTTCAGGGTCCTGGTTTTCCATCTGCTTTCTCCTGTGATAGTGCGTGCCTCCGGTGGGAATCGAACCCACACACCTTACGGTCAGGGATTTTAAGTCCCCTGCGTCTGCCTATTCCGCCACGGAGGCTGAAACTTAGTGAGCTAAGAAAGTAGCTAAGGTCTTTACGGGTACTTTACCGCACGTGTTATCTGTAACATGTTTACGCCAGAGACTAAGCTCTAACTTCTCTTTACAGTACGGACAGAAGAAGCTTTCGAGTCTAGTTCCATTACTCATGTCATACGCTCTTAAGTAGTGAGCCACGGCGGACGGTCTTACGCTTACGGTTCTGGTACTCCTCCCTAGCCTCTGCTCTAGTGAGCGGGAAGCCTAGAGCGTAGTCAGGGTGCTTCACGTACTGACGAGAGATTAGCCTGCCTTGTACGCCGATGCTATCGAACCTCTCTGACCCACAAGAGGTACAGAGTAGAGAGAACAGGAAGCCTGCTTGTGGAGTGCGCTTACCTACTGGTACGAACTCCTCCCAAGAGTGACCAAAGGTACGGCACTTAAGAAAGTGGGTAGGGTATGAGTCAAGGTCAGTGGGCACTGTAGTATCCTTGGGTCTCTGCTATTAGGGTCTAGTGCGTGGGCCACCTCGGAATCGAACCGAGAACCAACGGATTAAAAGTCCGGTGCTCTACCTATTGAGCTAGTGACCCCATAAGAGGACCCCCCGCACGATAGCACGGGGGGTTCCTGTAGTGTTGGGTTGGTCACTTACGGGCAGTGGTCTTACGGGCAGTGGTCTTACGGGTAGTCTTACGAGTGGTCTTCTTCGCCGTAGTCTTCTTAGCGGGAGCCTTCTTAACCTCAGGC
>PWJP01000175.1 GCA_003559985.1 Saprospirales bacterium | reverse complement strand
GGCCAAATGGCATTCAGGGAACCGAGCATAAAGCCACAGAGCAGGCCAAATACAGGGCGTTTATACTTTTTGAGCAACCAGGAGACCACCCGTGCAAAAATCAACAATCCCAACAGAGCACCTATTCCGAAAGTCATTAATAGTAGCAGCGAATCAATCTCGCGCGTTTCAATGAAATTTCTGGTTTCGCCCAGGACAATGGTGTACATGCCCAACAACAACATAATGAAGCTACCTGAAACCCCGGGGAGTATAAGAGCGCAAATGGCAATACTGCCTGTAAAGAAAAAATTCACATAGGTGGCGTCACCCTCTGCCGGGGTCAGTACGGTAATATACCAGGCCACTAGTGTTCCCAAAATCACCATTCCAACCACCCCGGCATCAATTTTTCCGGTACGCCTCAAGATGTAAACAACCGATGCCAGTATCAGACCAAAGAAAAACCCCCAAACAACAGGAGGATGGGACTCCAGGAGGCTGGAAATGGCCAAAACTCCAACTACAAGACCAGCTGCCATTCCAAAAAGCAGAGAGATCACAAAACCACCGTCCACTTTATTCCACGCAGATTTCAGTTCGCCCCGCATCAGCATGCCGGCTAAAACGTGGTCAAACTCCGTGATGGTGTTGAGTAATTTTTCATAAATACCCGTGATAAAAGCGATGGTCCCACCCGATACACCGGGTATGACCTCAGCCACTCCCATGGCAGCTCCTTTCAGCGCATTCGCAAGTTTTTTCATGCCATTATTTTCTCAGTCTCTGGGGAAAAGCGCTATTAACAACTTTCCCGCGGTGATAATTTCCGAATATAAATCAGTGGCTCAATCTTCAATCCCATTTCTACCCGACTTGTATTTCTTTGCAAAAACGGAACTTTTATCTGTTAGAGCCACCATAAGGGCCAAATATACAACTACTTTGGTGCATGGCAGAAAAGTCCTCATTTTTAGAGTTTTCCAAAATCTCAAACGGCTGCAACCAAAGGGCCTACAGAAGCAAAAGTACATAACTGAAGTTCTCTCCAAAACAGACCGGGCAAAATAACCGTTAATCCTGGGAATCAAAAGGTAAAAATTACCTACCTTCGTAAGCTATCAAAATAAGTCGCCAATTGGACATGGCCGGATTTAAAGTGCTTTTTGCCGGAGTTATTATCTTAACTGTATTGTGCCTCCCCTTTGGAGCAGATGCACAGGAAGTGTTCCACCACTCCGATGGGACACTCACCATTCGTTTTGACGATGGTACGGAGCGAGAAGTGATGCCCTCAGATTCAATCCTTTTCAGCAGCGCCTTTGAAGAAATAACTGTTATACAAGAGTACGAACAACCCACCGGTGAACCATTGCCGGTTTATGTTCCCGAAGATTATTACGCTTCGCTGCAAGTCAGGATGAAAGAGAACCAACTCAGGGACTTGAGAATGCAGTTGGAGGAACTTCGGCAGAAAAAAGACAAGCTGGGCGAGGAACTGGAATTTGCACGTGAAAATCCAGGAAGGATACGCGCGGACGACCGGGTTGAACTCAGCGACCGATTTTTTACGGCATCTGAAGACATTGACAAAACCAAAGAAAAAATAGCTGATGGTGAAAAAGACCTGGCCGCGCTAAAACGACACTGGCACAAAAACGTATTGGCGACCTTGCCTCTACCCAGGTTGATTCCGGTGCCTGATAATTACGACATGGGAATTGCGCAGCTGGCGGAATCGCCAAAAGACAAAGCAGAGACAAAAGAGGAACCAGTTGTCTGGAAAGCTCCGGAGGATATTCCCATGCCCATCATTCCTCATCCCAGCACCGTTGAAATAATAGACCGCTATTACCACCCCCCTTCTTTTTGTGAACTGGAAAAAGCGGGAAAGTTGGAGGATAAAAAAGTGCATGTGCGCACCATAAAGGAGGAACTGTTCTTTTTTCTGCCCGAAGAAATGCGCATCCACCGGCGCGGAAGGCCCATGCTGAGCTGTAAAATAAATACAGAGCGAATAGACAGGGGACTCTTCCTCCGCTTTCATATCACACTGCATATCCCGGCAGCGAGAAGGTCATTTGGCGGACTTTCAAAATATACCCCCATACGGATTGAGCTGTTGAACGGAGAGGTGGTAAACCTCTACAACATTGAGGCCAATACCGGGACCTTTGACGACGAAACCAATTCCGTTAGGTTTGAAGCCCTGGCCCCTCTGAGCGTTTCCAATGCAGAGCGACTGAAAGAAAATGAAGCCAATAAGATTAGACTGGGTTGGACAGGGGGACATGAAGATTACGAAATTTACAATATTGGACTGATTAGAGACCAACTGGAATGTCTCGACAGATATTTAATAAAAAACTGAACTATGCTCGGATTAAAACTCCCTACCGATCCACGTTGGGTGGACCTGGCCAGTATGAGCCTGGAGGAAATTCTCACTGACCACGCCTACTGCGAACAAAAGGCAGCAACCTTTTGCATCTCACTGGTACAGCAGTACCCGGATAAAAAGGAAATGGTCGAACAGGTTTCTCCTGTGGTGACTGAAGAATGGGGCCACTTTCGAATGGTGCTCAAAGAATTGGCCGACCGCGATCTCGAACTCGGTTTTCAACGGAAAGACGAATATGTAAACAAATTGCTCAGTTTTCAGAAAAAAGGAGGTTCCAGAGACGACCGACTCATAGAAAAACTCCTTACCTGCGCCCTCATTGAAGCGAGGAGCTGTGAGCGATTCCGCCTTTTGTCAGAAGAATTGGAGGACCCAAATCTGCGGGAATTTTACCATAAATTCATGGTGGCAGAAGCTGGCCATTACAAGATGTTTATCGAACTGGCCCGACTCTACGGCGGAAGAGAACCAGTGGATAAGCGGTGGCAGGAATACCTGGATTTTGAAGCGGGAATGCTCAAAGAATTGGAACTGCGCGGAGACCGCATGCATTAATACGCACGAAAATGGCCGGTAATTTATTTGGTAAGATCATTACTCTGAAAACCTTTGGCGAATCCCACGGAAAGGGAATTGGAGGCATTTTAGATGGCATCCCCCCGGGACTTGAGATCAATCTCGACGCGCTCCAAAGAAAAATGGACCGAAGGCGACCCGGACAATCTGACATCACCACCGCCAGATCTGAACCCGATAAAGTAGAGTTAATGTCGGGGATTTACAACGGCCAAACCACCGGTATGCCCATCGGTCTGCTCATTTTCAACAAAGACGCAAAACCGGCTGATTACGAAAACATCAAGACCGTTTTCAGGCCATCGCACG
>PWJP01000116.1 GCA_003559985.1 Saprospirales bacterium | reverse complement strand
GTCATGGCACCACTGCCCGAGCGATTGAGACCCAAAGACCCCGGTGATTTCGAAGGTCAGCAACACTTGTTTGGCCCGGGCAAACCACTTCGCATAATGCTGGAGGAAGGTCATGTGCACTCTATGGTCCTGTGGGGTCCACCAGGAGTTGGAAAAACCACCTTTGCCGGACTGTTGGAGACCAAAGCAGGGCGACCATTTTACAAACTCTCTGCTGCCGACTCAGGCATAAAGGCAGTGCGCACAGTCATTGAAAAAGCAGCAGAGCGCATTGCTCTTCACCAGTCATCACCTATTCTCTTCTTGGACGAGATACACCGCTTTTCTAAATCTCAACAGGATGCGCTGCTCGGGGCTGTCGAAAAAGGGGTAATCACCCTGGTAGGCGCCACAACCGAAAATCCTTCTTTTGAAGTAAATCCTGCCCTACTTTCACGCTGCAGGGTCTATAAATTTGAGCAACTCGGCAAGGCTGAACTGGAGCGAATCCTTCAAAAGGCTATTAAAAAAGATGAAATACTCAGAAAGATCAAGATTGATGTAAAGGAAACCGATGAACTCCTCAGGGCTTCGGGTGGAGATGTGAGGAAATTGCTTCACGGTCTTGAAAGCGTGGTCCTGGCAAAAACCAAGGGAGGAAAAAAAGAACTGACCCTCGACAACCAAACGACCCGGGAGGTACTGGTGAATATCCTTCCGGAATACGACAAGGCAGGTGACCAGCACTACGACATCATATCGGCTTTTATAAAAAGTATCCGGGGAAGTGACCCGGACGCCGCCATCTACTGGCTCCACCGAATGCTGGAAGGAGGTGAGGACATCAAGTTTATTTGCAGGCGGATGATCATCTCTGCTTCAGAGGACATAGGTCTCGCCAATCCCAATGCACTTTTGCTGGCAAACTCCTGCATGCATGCAGCCATCAACACCGGTCTTCCAGAGGCAGCCATTCCCATGACTCAGACAGCAATTTACCTTGCATGTTCACCCAAATCTAATTCTGCCTATTTGGCCATGCACAGCGCCAGGGACCTGGTGAGAAAATATCCCAACTCTCCGGTCCCGAAACACCTCCGAAATGCACCGGATAAATTGAGTCGGGAACTCGGTCACGGAAAGGACTACGCTTATCCCCACGACTATCCGAACAACTACGTGCCCCAAAACTATTTTCCCGGTGATATTCCCCCATCCAAACTTTACAAACCTGGAGAAAACCCATACGAGCAACAGATGATAAAAAAATTGGAGGACAAAAAATCCGGCTCCTCATCAACTTATAAAGAGGAATAAAAGGCATCGAAGTTTTTTGACCATAAATCAGGTGGGTGTTACAAAATCTTCTGTAGCAAAATGTGCACATCTCTTCTCTGAACCTTTAATGCCAATTGTAGTTCTGCTATATATATGTGATTACTTTCGGCAAAAGCAATGGTTGTGCATAATTCAGGGCATTTGACACGATAGAAATCCCCGTGAAGATCAAAATTTATACTATATTTGTGAGAAATTAAACGGCAACAAGAATAACATAAATGGATACAGCGACAACTTCATACATCGATCAGGAGAATCTGAAAATCATCAGAGACAGTGCCAGAGATTTTGCCGAAACCCACATCAGGCCACATGTAATGGAATGGGACGAAGCCCAGCACTTTCCAGTGGACATGATGAAGGAAATGGGGAAATACGGTTTTCTCGGAGTACTTGTACCTGAAAAGTACGGTGGATCCGGATTGGGTTATCAGGAGTACATCACCATAATCGAAGAGATTACGAAAGTTGATCCATCCATCGGTCTTTCAGTGGCAGCACATAACTCTCTTTGCACAGGCCATATTCTGGAGTTTGGAAGTGAGGAGCAAAAGCAGAAGTACCTGCCCAAACTCGCTTCAGGTGAGTGGATAGGTGCATGGGGACTCACCGAACCCAATACCGGCTCCGATGCGGGAAGAATGAAAACCGTGGCTGAAAAACAAGGCGACAACTACATCATCAACGGCACCAAATGCTGGATTACTCACGGCATTAGTGGTGAAGTCGCTGTGGTTATCGTGAGAACCGGTGAACTACTAGACTCCCGCGGGATGACTGCTTTCATAGTAGAGAGAGGTACCGAGGGTTTTTCAGGAGGAAAAAAAGAGGACAAACTCGGAATGCGTGCATCCGAAACCGCTGAATTGATTTTTGACAATTGCAAAGTTCCCAAAGCCAACATGCTCGGAAAGGAGGGTGAAGGTTTTATCCAGGCGATGAAAATTCTCGATGGAGGGCGCATATCCATAGCGGCCCTTTCACTCGGAATTGCCAAGGGAGCCTACGAGGCCTCCGTAAAATACGCTAAGGAGAGAGAACAATTTGGACAACCCATTGCCAATTTTCAGGGGGTGAGTTTCAAGCTGGCAGATATGACCACCAAAATCCAGGGTGCAGAATTGCTCACTAGAAAAGCTGCCTTTTTGAAAAACACCGGCAAGCCAGTCACAAAAACTTCTGCTTCAGCCAAGTACTACGCCTCCGAAGTCTGCGTGGATGTCGCGACCGACGGGGTTCAGATTTTTGGAGGATACGGCTACACCAAGGAGTTTCCTGTGGAGAAATTTTACCGGGACTCCAAGCTTTGCACCATTGGGGAAGGAACCTCTGAGATCCAAAAGCTTGTAATCGCAAGGGAGTTGATCAAAGAGAACAAATTGGGGTAATCCTATACGCAAAATTTTTCCGGGATTAGAAGATGCGTTTCTCGTGGTTCGAATGGTTTTCGGGAAAGCTGATAACTGTGTGTACCTCTTACTTTCTAACGATTTCTCAGTAACGGGCCACTTTCAAATATCCCCATATCAATCAATACGCACCCGAAGCCTAAACAACATTGGGGCATTGGCTTAATATACAATTTAAGAATCGTGAATTATTGAAACTTACTCCACTTCCGCACTTTCGATGACCTCGTTGAAGACCCGGAAGAAATTTCCGCTCCATATCTTTTCAATGTCCTCCCAACTGTAATCTCTGCGGAGCAGTTCAGCAGTCACATTTTTCATCTCTGAGACGTCAAAGCAATCTTCCAGCACCCCTCCCCCATCGAAATCACTTCCTATCCCGACGTGATCAATTCCAATCAAATCCACAATGTAGTCGATATGGTCCACGAAATCGGATACCGTTGGGAGCTTAACGGGGTATTTGTGATTGATGGCTTCCCAGGCCGCCCATGCTTCTGACATTTCTTCCTTACTCAGTCCACTGAAGTTATTGTAGCGCTGTCGCACCTCACGTCTCGCTTCGAGC
>PWJP01000086.1 GCA_003559985.1 Saprospirales bacterium | reverse complement strand
TTCCCATTGTTTGAAAAGGAAACTCCTCCATACCTGAGTACCGAATAGCTGAATCCAATTCAAAAACCCACGAATTTCCACCCCAGGAGTTGGATATTCCAGTAAGGGTATCGGCTGTTTCCAGTGGAGTGTAATCAGTTTGGTATTGTGAAAACTCAATATCTACCTGTATTTTCTGTCCATATGAAATAAGAGAGGTGAGCAATAGTACGACCACAATGGCTGATTTTAGAAAATTCGTTAACTTTACCATATCTCCATAGTTTATTTGAAAAATTGATTCAACTCCACAGGCCGATCATCCGTATTTCCGGAGCCAATCTAAAAATAATCTGTATCTCACTGGTACAACCCTCTACAAACAAGTATCGTTGCAGCAGATTGGAATGAAGCTGTAGAAAAAATTTTGCAGCCATTATTGAGGGCATTACGGGAGATCGTATTAAGAAGGGCAAGAAGTGGTTCTAACACAGGGATTTGACCGAAAAAATAATCAATTTAGTTCCCTCTTTCAAAAGTTGCAAAAAAGCCGGCGGAATACATGAGCATAACTGGTGGCTGGTTAAAATCATCATCCAGGGCAGGTCCTTTGGAAAGCGGCACACCCAATCCAATTTGAAATGTCAACCAACCCTCACTTCTATGAACATAGTTCACTCCAATTACATTTTGAGCGAAGTTTTCGCCGATTCCCTGATTCCAGTATTGAAGAGAAATAAAGGAACTTTTTAATCTGGGTTTAAAATGATAGTTCAATCCCCCGCCATACCCCAGGAATCCCCCTCCCAGTTGAACTCCAAAGCGGTCTGTAATTAAAACTTCCACATCGGCACCTATCAGAGATCCACCACCTTGCAAAATTCCGATGGTAATTCCACTTCGGTCTTCATCCTGTTCTTTTGTATCTTCCGATTGACATAATAAACTGGTGGAAATAACTACCGCAATTACAATGAGAAATAGTTTCATGCTCTATTCAAATTAATCTGGTTATACACTGTCTGCTACCATTGATTTTGTCCACAATCAGCCTGCTATCCCTGACCTCCAACTATCCTATATGCAAATGGGTAATCACGTTTCAAAAATTTCTTCACATGTAAAGCACAAAACTAAATTTTTCAAAACAATTGACAACACTTTATGCATATTATTCTTGATAACTTCGTAAAATGAAGGTTGCGCCGGCAAAAAGCCAACCAATTCATTTACAACTACCTAAGTTAATCAACTATCAAACTCTCCAGAGAGATATTACTTTAGGAATTTATATCCGCCTTTTACTGCTTTATAAACTTATACCGGCACTTTTGCTGATCGCCATCGATAATGAGAAGGTATATACCCGGTGATAAGTCGCGGATGGAAATAGGTTGCAGACCGGGTTCAAGCCAGGTTTCCCGCACAAGAATACCGCTTGCATCAAATATTCTTGCTTGCGAGCCACCCCATTTGCCAAACACATTAATTTCTTCTGTGGCCGGATTGGGGAATGGTTGGGTGCAGTCCCCGGACTCTATTTCCACTTCACTGTGAATCAAAGCTATTTCATCCAGCCTTATTTCAGCTCCTTTGCCATCAGTCTGTGTCGGGTTTAATGGGTACAATCTCCACATCAATTGGAGGTACTTCTCACCTTTTAGAAAATCGGGTAGAGGGAAGTAGCCGTAGTGTTTTTCCCCGCTGGAGTTGTCCGAATCAAAAGTCAGATCCACATCCTGGATAGCGAGGTCCTCAAATGGTTTGGAAGGGTCATTTCTGTATTGGAGTTTTAGTCCGTAGGCAACTTCGTTCACTTCAATGGTCTCCAGCAAATAACGCAGATAGAGATGATTCACCTCCCGGCTGTCCAGAGATATCGCAGCCCCGGCTATGCCTTCGGAAGTGTGGTCATTCAATATGGATACGCCCCGGTTACCCAGACCGGTCACCCTGCTGCCGCTATTTCGCTGGTAGGGTAGATTTTCCGGTGATAAATCGGCATTGGAAGGATAGGCTCCGGTTGGGATTGTATTCCCCCCCGGATGTATTTCGTCAGTCTGCAGGAATATCATATGATCGGGATAGGTCATAAAATCACTGTCGCTGCTCCAATAGTCAAAGTATAAATTTCGCTCTGCGAGTTTTACCGCTTCTGGATGAACGATCACGGAAAATGTATCGAAAACGGGAGTTGTGTGCCAGTCATAGGCCCGAACAGCTATTTGTGTTTCCCCGGTTTTCAGGGGATAAATTTTCAGTATGGATTGGTTGTAATGGCTTTGAATAACGCCTTCTCTGTCAGGCGTGACTGAAAAGTAAATATCTCCGTTTTCAGAGTGTCGGAAGTAGTCTGAAAAGTTGATAGACAATGGCTCTCCCCGGGCTATAAGGTCAATTTTTTCAAAATTCTCTATCTGCTCCGGTCCGGTTTTATCGGTTAGATATTCATTGCCATGAACAGAAAAATTGTGAAATGTGGTGCGGTTTCCTGCATCCTGATGCAGATCCTCTCCTGAAAAAGTAATTTTCAATCTCACCGAGGGCGCATTATTCACTTTCTCAACCAGATTAAAATCCCATTGAACCAACTGGTATTCGTCGGTTAGGATTACCGCTTCAAAATCGAAAGGCAGGGAGGTCCAGTTACCATCTTCATTGAGTTTTTCCAGCTCGAAGTGGAGCCCTTCCGTTGCACCTTCATTCTTCACAGCAAAACCTACCTCAATGTTTCTGTAACCCTCGGTTGAAAAGTGAAGATACAACTCATTGGTTCTGGAATCCACCGCAAAGGGCTGGCGAATTTGCAGGGCCCTGAGGTCTGCATTTGAATAGGGTACTCCTGAATTGCCCTCCGGAAAATAATTGAGCTCTGTGGGTCGATTTCTTCTCTCCATGGATGCCTTTCTCCAAAGGGGATGGTTCTCAAAGAAGGGATATCCCTCGAAGGCGGACCGGAATTCAATTCTTCCAAAATCACCTCGTGCATAGGAGGGTTCTACAAATTCCAAAGGTTGATTGTTGGGTAGATCGGAGTCAAAAGTCCAAAAATAAAGGAGCTCGGACGAGGGCCTTCCACTGCTGTAAAAATGGGCTTTTACTTGGAGGGAATCTGTGATTAAAACAACTTGTTCCGGGTTCAAAGAATCTTCAATACCCTCCCAGTGGCTGAAATGATAATTGTCATTTGGGATTGCTTTCAATTCCACGGCCACATTGTCAAAATATACTCCACTCCATGGATATACCGGTTCTTGAATACCCTCAGTACGCTGGTGGATATCAATGGTATTGACGCGAATAAACCCGTGTTCAGGATCGGAGACATCCACGGTTAAATGAGCATCGTCTCCTGCCTTCAAGTGTTTTCTCAGTTGATTTCTCATATGAAAAGGGCGGTCTTTTGCGAAATCATAAAACCACTGTTTTTCCCATTCCTCGCTTGCGTGGTGCCTCCACCGGTCGAAGTGTCTGTTTAATTCACTTTCGATCTCACTGTATCTGTTGCGGGTAATCTCGTCCACCCTGTTGACATCAAAGGTAGTATTCATATGATCAGAAAAGCGGTTGAGAAACAAATCTTTAAATGGCTTGTTTTCCAGCAGGGTTCTCAAAATGAAAGTGGTTTCGGAATCTCCTGAATGACCTTCCGGGTTAATGAAATCAACCAAAAAGTCATAATCTGCATCTCTTTGGCTGTCAAAATCCCAAACAATAAACCTCCATCTGCCGTCTTCATATTTGCCGGGGCCGGTTTCTCTCACCTTCCAGTAGCGAAAATGCTTAATTCCGGACCAATCCCTGTTATTGAGGTAAATGAACATAATATTGTAATCCATATAGCCCAGGACATCGATTCTGTCTTCAAGCTCGGAAAACTTTTCGTCCTTTGAAAAATCATGGTCTTTGAGAAAATAGTAAAATTTCCTGTACTCCAATATGTCCTCCGGTTCACCTTCATCTACCATACTGTAATGTCCCTTCCCATACGGAGCATTTATAATTATGAGATTTTCGGGATCGACGTGGTATTTTGAGGCCAGGTAATATTTATCGATTCGCTCTCTTACATTGGCAATGCCCCAGTATTCTCCGTTGATAAAATGGACGACTGGTTGGCTGTTTTGTACCCCTGCTTGTCCCGGTTCCATAATTAAATGCCGAACAGCATCTCTCATAATCCTATTCCTGTTTCCACCGGCCCTAATTAGCAGACGCTTGTATTCATCAATAACTTCTCCGTTTTGATCAACTGCTCCATGCATAAAAGGGTAGTGAAATTCCCCCAGTCTGTCATATCGACCTCTTGCGTAAAGCCTTATGTTTTTCAAAGGATTACTCCTGCTCCAGCCTCCGTGTATTCTCATTCCCGCATTTTGATCTACGATGGGCTTTTCCTCTAAAATTTCGTAGTACTGGATACTGACAGGAAACTCAGTTCTTCGTTTCCAATTGGCAGGGTATCCAAATCCCTCCATTTCGTAGTTTGGATTACTTTCCCTCCACTCCTCAAAATCAATGCCCGCCGTATAGATTCCTTCGTAGTAGTCAAATAAATGGTTTTCAGCCGTGCTCACCGACAAAACCGGCAGGGAAAATATATCCCTTCCCTCCGGAAAAACAAAGTAAGATTCACTGATCACTTCACTGGGGAGGTAGCCGTCTTTAATTGTTCTCGCCCGGACTATTGTTCCCTTTAATATGGGAAAATCAGGCAGATAATGAGGGGTTTGATCCCAGGAGGAGGACTTTTGACTGGTTCTGTTGGGTTGACTGGTTCTATCCGCAATTTCTATCGGAGCCTGGTAATAAAAAGTTTCAATGCTGTCGTAAAGGAAAGGTCCGCTCTGTTGTCCGGGATGTTGGATGTACTGGTTCTTATACGGATAGGAATATGGTTCTAAATGATCTGTCTCCGGTTGTGAGCCGTCGGTAGTGAAAATTATTTCTGCTTCGGGATCCGGGCTTATCAATTCCAGTTCAAAGGATTCGTCAAAAAATCCACCTGAAATCGAAAAAATGGGAGGCTGACTAATACCCGCGTAGTAATCGCTATAATTAGGTGCTCCGGGAGTGGGTTCATCAAAATAAACCAGCTCCTGCTCGCTTCCTGCTTTTCTGCCGTAGGAGATATCCGTGGGGATAGGTACGGGAGCAATTTGATCCACAAGTTGGCCCTCGGGGTCTGTCAGCAGTACTTCTTCACCAACTGAGCTAATGGAAAAATTGGTGTGCAGGTTCTCACCCCCTCTGTCCTTACCGGATGCCCAAACAAGCATGTATTCTCCGGAGCGAATTACTGTACCATCCGGAAAAACCCATCTGAAGGGTCGATCGTAATCATCAGAAAGACCAAAACCCGTTAGATCAATATCACTGTCTGTGTTGTTGTAGATTTCAATCCAGTCCTCGTGGTCACCGTCTTCATCCACAATTCCACTGGCGTTAGATGCCAGTACTTCATTGATGAGCAATTCCTGAGCCGGCAACTCATTCAAAGATACCGCTGTGCACAGCATACCCACAAGAGCAATAAGATAAAAAGAGCCCGTAAAAATTCCTTTCATTCTCTAAATCTTTCCTTTAAATGTACAGAATGTCTCCGCACCATTTCTAAACACTTTATACTAAAAATCAGGTATTATCGCGAAGATATTAACACCTTGACCGAAACAGGTCAATTTGCCGAAAGTATAATTGTTAAAGTGTCAGGGACTTTAATTATCTGTTGAAAAATATTACCTCCCAGGGTATAACAGCTTGAAAAATAAGGCTAAGTCTAAAGGCGTACAAGGGTTATCTCGTCAAGATGTATCACGAACTACATAAAACACCCGGTACAAATTATCAAGAAAAATGCCTTTCAGCTAACTGCAAAAATTTCGTTATTAGAGTCCCGGAAACAGGGGACAGATTAAAAATCAACAAGCTGTGTCATTGGGTAATGAATCAATCAGAGACCGGAGGTTTATTACCGTTTAAGTGATTTAATAGTGGTTGGCATAATTTACCAATTAGAATTTTCACTCTAGTTAATCCTACCCAAATGCGTTTCATCTTCCCACACCCGGTTCCCCCTTTTCCCCTTCAAATCCATCAAATTAGCGCAAAAGCTATGCTCGTTGCGTTAAATAATATATATTTGTGAGGTATTACCAACATGTAAGATAACATTTTTTGGCATTGGGTAAGGAACAGTAGATGGTTGAAAAAGACTGCAAAGAGGAAAATTTTTTAAAGGGAATGTCCGGTTCCGAATCCAGCGGATGGATGGAACTGCTGTATGATTGTTTCTCATCTACAGTTTATGGGGTGATAGGTCAAATGATTGGATTTGGGGAATCTGCTGAAGATGCGCTTCAAGAGGTTTTTGTGAAGATATGGAAGAGTGCCCCCGCCTACAGTGCCAAAAAGGGGAGGGTTTACACCTGGATTCTCAATATCACCCGCAATCACTGCATCGATATTTTGCGAAGTAAAGGACACCGGGAAGAGGGGCAAACGACCTCCCTGGCAGTGGAAAAAGTGAATAGATCGTACGAGTGGGATTCAGCAATCCTGGGACTGAATGAATTGATAAAAAAACTGCCTGAGGATCAGTACCGACTGATTAGAATGGCTTACTTTGAGGGATACACCCAAAGGGAAATAGCAGATAAATTGGATATCCCCATTGGGACCGTAAAGTCGAGGATTCGCCTGGCCATAAAAAAATTACGAAAGCTTTTAGAAATAGAATATGAGCAATAATAACCCATACTATTCCTCCGGTGATTTGGAGGCATATCTACTGGGTATGCTTTCGAAAGAAGAGGCGATTCAGATCGAACAGGCTCTTGAGTCTGATGATGAGCTTCGGAAAGAGCTGAAGGCGATCGAAAATTCCCTGCTCGATTTTGCTAAAAGCCATTCTGTCTCACCTCCGGCAAAGTTGAAATCCAGGGTTTTTGACCGACTGGAAAAAGAGGGTTATAAAACCAGCGATTCGTCATCTACGCAGTCCCCGCCTTCAGACCAATCTAAAGGAGTGCATCGCTTAAGAATATGGTTAATCGCTGCCTCGGTTGCCCTCCTGGTGAGTTTTGGACTGAATTTATACCTGATCAATGAGAATTTAACCTACCAACAGGAATTGAGTGAGTTGAGGTCGGCCTATGATGAAGCTGTTGAAAGACAATCTGTACTGGCTGAAAATACCTCGCGACTCGAATCAACTTTGAGAACTGTTGCCCAAACCGCAGTGAGTATTGACCTCCAGGCTCAGGAGGGATTTGAAGGCATGAAAGCCAGGGTCTTTTGGGATTCCAACACAGGTGAAGCCATTCTGGCCCCGCGAGAACTGCCTGCCATAACCGCAGACAGAACTTATCAACTTTGGAAGATAAGAGATGGGCAGCCGGAGAGTCTCGGTGTGTTCGATTTGGATGAGCGTCCAATTTTCAATGTCGAAGACCGCATTTTTGAGGCTGATGCTTTTGCCATTTCTATTGAACCGGAAGGTGGAAGTGTTCAACCAACCGCCGATCAAATTTTCCTCGTCGGTCTTGTAGCCGGATAGATTCGCTGAACTCTGCAGATGTATTTCCTTTGAGCTAAATCACAGTCGGTTAAAATCTTCTAGACTGACTTCATTCGGATGTTGAATGAAGCCGTATAAACACCTCTTTACTTTCTAATGGTTCCCTTCTAAAACAGTTGGAACCACCTTTACTTCTTCCGTATTTTATCGCATGCAATATGGTGCCGGAAGTCCTATCAGACGAAACACTTTCACGGTTTACAGCTTTGAAGAATCTCACACAAAGGAGGAAATGGGGTATTAGATTAAAAAAAGCCGACCGGATTCCCGGTCGGCTTACCACTCAGTATAATCACCTTTTGCTGCTACACTCACATCATATATGGCAATAAGAGAGGTTGTGAAATAATGGTTTTATGGGTTGTGTGAACGATTGCCACAAGTAATGAGAGTGCTTTTTTTTAGTCAGCAAATAAACTTACAATCAGGTAAGTTGACAGATCGATGGTACTCAGCGGTTGCAGTGGATCGTGAACAACAAGAAATCCCTCGTACATGCTGTTTAGTTGATCAAATGACATTGGAGAAACCATTGAAGCGGTAGCGTTCGACCCCGTGCCCTCTATTCCAATGTCCAGGACATCGTGGTTGGGGCTCTCATCATAGGGGGTTCCATTTGGAGTGGTGGCCGGGTCAGCAGCGTCATGTGCGTGGACCGGATAGATTTCCCCACTCACTGTGTTAGTAAGGGTCACTCTTACCATAGTCTCCATATCTCCTAACTCTGTTAATGTCAATCTGGCTACAAGGTCTTCATTGTGGGGTCCGCTGTAGGCAGTGCCGTCTCCAAGTTGACCGGTATTAAATTCATAGGTATAGCTCATGGATCGCATGGGAGCATCTGTTGAGGGCAGGTCCTGAGCAAATGTTCCTACTACCAGGTAGGTGGTCAGGTCGGTTGTACTAAGTGCCTGCAGTGGATCGTGCACCACGAAAAAACCCTCGTAATCATCGACTATCCAATCAAAATCCTCTTCTGTGGAAAAGGTCTGACTGACAGTTCCACCGTTTCCTTCAATCATCAATAACAACAAGTCACTGTTGGGACTTTCGTCGTATGGAGTTCCGTTGGGAGTGGTGGCCGGATCAGCGGCATCGTGGGCGTGAACCATGTAGGTTTCACCCGCAACGGTATTGGTCATTGTTATGGTAATATCTGTTCCATTGTCAGTTTCCTCCAGTTCCATAGTCGCCATTAGATCGCGTTCATGCGGCCCTATGTATGCTGTACCGTCACCAACCTGACCGTTGTTAAATGCATAGTCGTAGCTCATCATGCGGGCAGGAGGGGGATCTGTGGCAGGAAGGTCCTCGCCAAATATTCCCACGATCAGATAGGTTGTTAAATCAACTGTACTAAGTGCCTGTAGAGGATCGTGCACCACAAAAAAGGCCTCGTAATCCTCGGTGATCCATTCAAAACTCATATCGGAGGAGAAAGTTTGACTGACCGTTTCACCGTTTCCTTCCATCATCAACAGCAATACATCCGCATTGGGACTTTCATCATATGGAGTACCGTTGGGTGTTGTGGCTGGATCTGCGGCATCGTGGGCGTGCACCATGTATGTTTCACCCGCAACGGTATTGGTCAATGTAATGGTTATATCTGTTCCATTGTCTGTTTCCTCCAGTTCCATGGTCGCCATTAGATCGCGGTTGTGTGGGCCACGGTAGGCAGTACCATCGCCAATCTGCCCGTTATTGAAGGCGTATTCGTAACTTTCCATTCCGACGGGAGGGTCTGTTGATGGCAGATCCTGGGCAAAATTTCCCACGATCAGATAAGTGCTCAAATCATCCGTACTCAAATCCTGTAACGGGTCGTGCACGACAAAGAATCCCTCGTAGTCGTTGTCAATCCAATCAAAACTCTCTCCGGAGGAAAAAGTCTCACTGGCCGTACCCCCGTTTCCTTCCATCACCAACAGCAATACATCTCCGTTTGGACTTTCGTCATAAGGAGTGCCGTTGGGAGTGGTGGATGGGTCAGCCGCATCGTGGGCATGAACCATGTACATTTCACCCTGTACAGTGTTTGTCAAAGTGATTGTAATGTCTGTTCCACCGGAGGTTTCATTCAGTTCCATAGTCGCCATCAAATCCCGGTTGTGGGTGCCCATATAGGCAGTTCCCTCACCAACCTGACCATTGTTAAAGGCATAAGTGTACATTGATGATCTCATCTCAGGGGACATTCCTGAATCATCGTCATCGCTGCAGGCGCTCAACCAAAATATCCCACTTAAGATAAATAGTGCTAGTGCGCAGTTTCGAATTTTGTGTAGCATAATCATAATTATTTAGTTTAGTTTGATCTCATATACGAGGAAATGAAATGGTTGGATCACCGGAGTGAAAAATTAATTAAAAATTTAGGTGAAGATTAGAGGTTCTGAGGCTCAGATTGGATGAAGTTGCTGGGATTTGGGCGAAGGAATCCCTTTCTTTTTTTCAAAAAAAGTTTCTCATGCGATTTTTCAGCCGGCAAAAAAACGGGTGGAAGAAAGTTTGTGGCAACTCAACGCTTCTTCGGCTCCTTCCAAAGCCACAGCCGAAAGAATACCAACCACCTATCAATAATTCCGCTCACCGAAAATCAGGCTGCCAATTCTGACCATATTACTGCCGCATTCCAGGCCTACTTTGTAGTCTCCCGACATTCCGGTGGAGAGTAATTTTAGGTGGTCTCTGTGGTTTTCCGATTTGGATCTCAACTTTTGGTGAAATTCCTGAAGACCGGAGAACTCATCTCTTACGACATTCATGTCATCGGTAAAAGTGGCCATGCCCATTAGTCCCCTCAATTGGATATTGGGATATTCGCCGGCAACCAGCTTATCAATAGACTCTTCCGCATTGGAGTAATCAAAACCCGATTTGGTATCCTCTTCGGCAATTTTGAGCTGTACCAGGATTTGGCATACCACCTCATTTTTGGCTGCTTCCTTTTGAATAACACGCAGCAGTTTGGGTCGATTAACCGAGTGAATGAGCCACGGTACCGGGATCAGATTTTTGACCTTTTTACTCTGTAGATTTCCGATAAAATGCCATCGTATGTCGTCCGGCAACTGGGGTGCTTTCTCTATCAGCTCAGCTACCCGGTTTTCTCCAAAATCTCTTTGCCCCAGCTCGTAAAGCGCCTTAATTTTGTCAATTGAATGGGTTTTGGAAACTGCCACGAGTTCCGCATTGCTGTCCTTCAGTTCATCGAGCAATTCAAAGTATCTTTCCTTTCGAACCATCCGCCTTTATTTCTTTAAAAATCCTAAATTGGGCACCCTTGGTGAGAAATAATTCCCTGCCCGTAATTGCAACAATCCTATTAGAAGATGGCTCAAAATAAACCGGAAATCTCACCGTCGATCAGATTGACAATCCGACCAAAATCCTCCTGATTCTTATCAAAGTCCATATCATCCACGCCTATAATCAGCAAATTGCCTCTATTGTAATCCTCTATCCACCGCTCGTATTTTTCATTGAGGCGCTTCAGGTAGTCCAGGCTCATATTGCCCTCGTAATCGCGGCCGCGGTTTTGAATATTGGAGACCAATTTTGGCACACCTGCCCGCAGATAGATGAGCAGGTCCGGAGGTGCAACCTGATCCAGCATAGTGTCAAAAAGGGTTTTGTAGTTGTTGAAATCCCGCTCAGACATAAAACCCATTTCGTAGAGATTGGGCGCAAATATGCAGGCGTCCTCGTAAATGGTGCGGTCCTGTATCACGGTCCTGTCTCCCCGTTGTATGTCGATAATCTGCCTGTACCGGCTGTTTAGAAAATAAACCTGCAGATGAAAAGACCAGCGCCTCATGTCATCATAGAAGTCAGACAAATAAGGATTTTCCTGGGTATCCTCGTAATTAACTTCCCAGTTGTAATGCCTGCCCAGCCTGGAGGCCAGGGTGGTCTTACCGGAGCCGATATTCCCGGCTATGGCCACGTGCTTTATCTTTTTCCTGCTCATATATGCTAAAAAGTTTTAATATTGCATGTGAAATTAGGCTTTTTCACCGTTTTCTAAGGTAAGAAACGACCGATTTTGGCCAAATTTTTGTGGTAAAATGACTGGTCCGACCTGAAAATTATTTTGCTCCGACCGCTAATCAACTATTTATGAGACTATTAATTCGAATTGCCATTCTCCTGTTGCTCGCACTGATTGCGTACAACTATTTTTTGGGTACTGAAGATGAACAGGCCGACAGTCAGCAGGTGGTTGAAAGCGCCCGCCAACTGGGTCAGTCACTGGTGGACATGGTCGTTTCCGAGCGGGAGCGATTTTCCGAGGGGAAATACGATGAGATGAGAGACCGGATTGGGACCTCCATCGGTTTCTTGCGCGAAAGGGGAGAGGAGTTCAATATCAGTGGGGAGGAACTCAGCGCCCTGGATGGAGAGAAAAATGAGCTGGATTCCATGATTCGCCAACTCGACGATATGACGGAAACCGGCGAGGAATCGCAGCAATTAGAGGAAAATATACGCACCAGAATTGACCGATTGATTGAGCGCATGGAGCAATTTATAGAAGAGTAATTAGGGTTTGAATAAATTTCCGTGTAGGGACGCAATGCCTTGCGTCCGCTACTACCGCATTATCCTTTTATCGAGGTCTTATTCTAAATGCACACTATACCTTCCCGGAGTCTCTATATCCACCACTATATGGTCTTTTAAAGTGGTTGCAAGCGAAAGGCCCACATAGTCAACCTGCACCGGAAAATGTTTGTGTTGGCGATCGACCAGCACGCCAACCTGCACCTTGCCCGGCAGACATTTCATCAGGGCTGAAAAGGCGTAAAACAGTGTCCTGCCAGTATTGGCCACATCGTCAATAATTAAAATGGGCTTGCCATTGAGTTCCTCCAGCGAAAGGTCAATCTCCACCGAGGAATCAGCCGGTGCTGCGGGGTTGAGGCGAATATGGCCGGGAATAACGGAAATGGTATTGGTGTTTTTGATCTCCCTTTCCAGCAGACCGGCAAACCGCTTTCCATTGTTGTTGATACCCAGCAAATACAGCGGTTCACCTCCGTGGTTTTGTTCAGCAATTTGGTAGGCCAGCCGTTTGATCTTTTGAGCAACGGCCTCATGGTCGAGTATTTTCATTCGGCTTACTATTTTTCACAAAAGGGCAGGACATTGTCCTAAGCACCCAATTTTCAGTATTTCAGAATCATTCTAAACACAGGGTAAAGTTAAGAATTTTGCGCATATGTGTGCAGATTTCACGGAATGGCTCTATATTAGCCCGCAAAACGACAACGCACCGCCTATGGAA
>PWJP01000005.1 GCA_003559985.1 Saprospirales bacterium | reverse complement strand
TGGCAATTTCGCGGCCTTTTTTATAGATCAGGTTGTTGTCCTGGATGGCTCCGAGGGTGAGTTGCCTGGGGAAGGAGATTCCATCATCTCTGAATCGCATACCCAGACCCCATTCTGCATCTATTGCCACCAGCATGGGGATGTTAGATAGTTCCTGATATTTATTGGTGAGCCGGGCTTGCTCCAGGGGATTGCCCTGAAAAAAGCACACGGCACCTACGTGGTATTGTTCAATTTGGCGCTTTACCTCAGCGATGTGGTCTTCCCCCAAATTGGAGTGGGCCCTGATCATAATGAGCTGACCGATTTGCTCCTCCAGAGACATTTGTTCGTAAACAGAGTCCACCCAATGGATTGATTTTTCGTCTTCGACCATTTGAATGGGCCATTGGGCAGTGGCTGTATTGTGCAGGGACAGCAACAGGAGGGTGCTTATCACAAGAGAAACAGTAGTTTTCAAGTAAAATTTACTGACCATTAGACCTCATTTTTTCGTCGATATCGGATTCCATATCCTTTGCCTTTTGGTGGTACTTTTCCCTCAAGTCCGGTCTGCCGAGGTGCCGATAGGCCGTACCTAAATTGTGCCAGGCGCCTGGTGCATCAGGATTGGCCTCTGCGGCTCTCCTGAAATAACTCACAGCCTCTTCAGGTCGGCCGGAAAAACCGTGTGCGACTCCGAGCAATCGCAGGGTTTCGTAATCCTCTGGCATGTAGCTTTCGGCCTTAATTAAAAACTCCAAAGCTTTTTCAATGTTGCCCTCGCGCTCTCCAAAATATTGACCGCCATCCCGGTACGCTATTCCAATGTTTTTCAGCGCCTCAGCGTAGTTTGGATCCACCTCCAGAGCATCCTCGTAGGCACTCACTGCTTCTTCGTATCGCTCCAAATAATAAAGTGAATTACCCCTGAGGAGGTAAGCATTTTTGTAGGTGGGATGGATTTCAATGGCTCTCTCTGCATGTGTCAACGCTCTCTGTAATTTAGCTTCCCGGTTGGCAGGGTCATCGCGCATCTCGAGCGCCCTTGAGTTTAGTGTACCGGCCACGGCATTGTTTAGTTTGGCAGAGCGTTCGCTGACGGCAATGTCTGTAGTAAAGAGGGTGAAATTGTCTTTCCAGGCGAAATTTCTGTTGAAAGTAATCAAGGCAAAAATCAGCGAAATGCCAAGTACAGCGTACTCCACAGCATTTGAACGGCCCGGTCTCTTTTTGTGAAAAAGTCTATTTAGGTAGTGGCCCAGCACCATACAGGCACCGGCTGAAGGGGTGAATAAAAAACGCTCGGACAAATTGGTGCCGATGGGAAACAGGATGTTCGTGTACGGAAAGAGAGCCATGGCAAAAAACAAAAGCCCGAAAGAAAGAAGTGGTTTCTTTCTAAAATTTGCGAGGGTGAGATAGATAAGGAATCCAATTAATGCGAGACTTATCCAGGAAAGAACGTCGCTAAGTTGTATTATCTCTATATGGCGAGGGTAGTAATCGTGCGTCAGCGGCCAGGGGATGACCATCAGTCGCAGGTAGTGAAAAAGGATCACCAATATGGTCGCTATTTTTTCGCCCGCATCGAAGGGAACATAACTGCCGCCCTCCAACTTTAAAAAAGGGTTGTTCATCAGTTCGCCTGGGGTATCGCCTCCAATTCCCATTCCCAGTATAGATTGTCTGGCAATCAAAAAGACAGCGGCAGCAACAAATAGTGGGGCACTTATTTTCAGGGAGTCCCTGATGGTTCGCTTTTTCAAGAGATAGAGGGCGAGTGGAACAGCTGCTGTGAAAACAATGGCATTTTCTTTGGAAAACAAGCCCACGGAAAATACCGCAAAAGCCAAAATGCGGGATTGTAAACTGCCCGCTTGTTTGCCGAGTAAAATGTAAAAGGCCACCAAGCCACCTAAAAGTGCCATAATCTCGTCCCGGCCTTTGATGTTTGCTACCGCTTCGGTGTGAAGGGGATGGACCACAAACACCAGACAGGACAAAAAGGCAACCGGGTAAAGGAATTCCTTCTTGACATTGCCCCTGAAAAGCCTTTTGAATAAGAGGAATAATACAGCGCAGGTAATTGCGTAAAGCAACACATTGATGAGATGCCCCGGGAATGGATTGGGGCCAAAAAGTTCATACTCCACGGCAAACATCACCGGGGTAAAGGGCCGGTATCTGCCCCCGGCCACCAAATCTGCCTTTTCCTCATCTTCAAAAAATCCGTAAAACGTATCGTGCTTTAAAAGACCCGGTATGCCGTTAATTCCCTGAGTGGTAAATACATTATCCGTTATGACAATGGCATCGTCCATCACAAAATCGTGGGACAAGGTGTTGGCGTACAGCAGAAAAGCCAGGGCAAAAATTACCCATACCGCCCACTTTTCAATTTTTTTCAGAACGCCCATCGCTTTTTATCTAATACCATTTGACTAACTGATACAAAAATACGAAACAATACGGAATGAATGGTGCTGCTGCTCGAAAATTGAATCTACTCTATTCTTTGTTGCCGTAGCTAGTCAGCCAGGAATAGATTACAGAAGCTTAGGATGAATTTTCCAGAGCCAGCTTTTTAAGTCGCTGTAGAAAGGGTGAGGCGAAGATAAAGTTTTGGATAATTCCGTTGTCAGCACTCAATACATCTCCACTGGAGCCCTGCCATACCAGGTGTCCGTCTTGAAGCAATATGATGTTTTCGCCAATTTCCATCACGGAGTTCATATCGTGGGTATTAATAATGGTGGTGATGTTGTTCTCGCGCGTGATATCCTGAATGAGCTGATCGATAAGGATTGAGGTTTTGGGGTCAAGTCCACTATTGGGTTCGTCGCAAAACAAGTACTGTGGTTGCATGACGATGGCCCGGGCTATTCCCACCCGCTTTTGCATGCCACCGGATATTTCAGATGGATACCTGTTATTGACCCCTTCGAGATTGACTTTTTCCAGGCAGCTATTTACACGGTTGGTTTTTTCACCGGGAGTGAAATTGGTAAACATATCCAGTGGGAAGCGGATGTTTTCCTCCACAGTATAAGAATCGAAAAGGGCTGAGGCCTGAAACAACATCCCCACTTCCATCCTTAGTTTGCGAATCTGTTTTTTATTGAGTTTGTAAAAATCTGTATCGTCGTAAAAAACGGTGCCACTGGTCGGGATAATAAGACCTATCAATATTTTGAGCAATACCGTCTTTCCCGCACCACTTCGACCAATGATTAGGTTGGTTTTCCCGCGCTCAAATTCGACATTGATGTCTTTGAGCACTTCCAAATCTCCAAATTGTTTGTATATTTTTTCGACCCTTA
>PWJP01000113.1 GCA_003559985.1 Saprospirales bacterium | reverse complement strand
TCTTTGAATTGCCTAATATAGAGGTGGTGGGAATCGGATCCAATCTGAATTGTCTGCACGGTGTCATGCCCTCCCAGGACAAATTTGTTATACTCAGCCTTTACAAGCAACTCATTGATGCCAAATTTGAGAAGAATATCCCCTGGATAACAGGAGGTACCTCCGTGGTTATTCCTATGTTGCTCAACGGCACCCTTCCCAGGTCGGTCAATCACTTCAGGGTTGGGGAAACACTGTTCTTCGGAGCGGACCTGGTCACAGGAGAAACAATCGAGGGAATGCACGACGATGTTTTTCGACTGTACACTGAAATAATCGAGCTCACTGAAAAACCGGTAATCCCCATTGGAGAACTGGCGGAAAACCCATCCGGAGATGTGTACGAGGTGGATGAAGAAAACTATGGTAAAATGACTTACCGCGCAATTATTGATATCGGACTGCTCGATATTTCACCAGACTACCTCATACCCGATGACCCTGATGTGGAGATTGTCAATGCCAGTTCAGACATGCTCATTCTCAATCTTGGTGAATCAGCTGGAGACTACAAGGTGGGAGATTTGATCACCTTTAAGCTAAAATACATGGGTGCCCTGGGTATTCTCAACTCCTACTACATCAAAAAAATAGTGGAAAACGGAGACTGAACTAACTACTCTACTACATCCAAAAATCACAATCCTCTTAGAATTACGCCAACGGCACACAGAAAGTCTTTTGCGGAAGACTACAATATCCCAGCAAGAGAACTAAAATTGTGCCTATATTTGCGCCTTCTTTTTCATAAAATAAACACCTTCCTGAAATGGGCTTGAAATGTGGAATTGTAGGACTTCCCAATGTGGGAAAATCCACCCTTTTTAATTGTTTGACCTCTGCCGGAGCGCTGGCAGCTAACTACCCCTTTGCTACCAAAGACCCCAATGTAGGTGTCATCACAGTACCCGATAAAAGATTGGATAAGCTTGCCGAACTGGTAAAGCCGCAGAAAACCCTGCCCACAACTGTGGATATTGTGGATATTGCTGGTTTAATAAAGGGTGCCAGCAAGGGAGAGGGTCTCGGCAACCAATTTCTGGCCAATATTCGCGAAGTTGATGCAATTATTCACGTAGTACGGTGTTTCGAAGACGAAAATGTAGTGCATGTGGATGGAAGTATCGACCCGGTCCGAGACAAAGAAATCATTGATACCGAACTTATACTCAAAGACCTGGAAACCCTTGACAAAAGATTGGAGCGCGCCAGGAAACAATCCAAAGCAGGCGACAAGGAAATCCTCAAATTAATTGACGACCTGGAAGCCCTCAAAAGCAAAATGGAGGACGGAACTCCGGCACGAAATATTGAAACCGAAGGCCTCCTCGCTGAGGCAATGGGCGAGATGATGCTGCTCACCGACAAACCTGTAATGTACGTTTGTAATGTGGACGAGGAATCGGTGATTGAGGGCAATGAATTCACCCGTACGTTCGAACAGGCAGTGGCGGGGGGAAAGTCAGAGGTAATGAAAATATCCGCCGCCATTGAAGCCGATCTCACCGAATTAGAAAGTGAAGAAGAGAGAAGTGAGTTCCTTCAGGAAATGGGTCTGGAAGTGCCCGGGGTTCATTTGGTAATCGAGAAATCGTACAAACTGCTCGACCTGATCACCTACTTTACAGCGGGGGAAAAAGAGGTTCGCGCCTGGACAGTTAAACGGGGCACACTTGCGCCTCAGGCAGCAGGAGTTATCCACACGGATTTTGAAAAGGGTTTCATCCGCGCAGAGGTAATTGCCTACAATGATTTTGTCAAATACGGATCAGAGGCGGCAGTTAAAGAAGCAGGTAAGCAGCGGGTGGAGGGAAAAGACTACGAAGTTAAGGATGGAGACGTTATGCACTTCAGGTTTAATGTTTGATCCGTGACAATCCTGCGGGGCATTTTCAAAATGTGGACTGAAATTTCAATCAATCAGTAGGTCTGATTGTTGAAAATTTAGTTAATTGCAGTTTGAATAAACAAGTCCGGAATGGATTTAATCTTCCAGGGTATTTTATTGGGGCTCACCCTTTCGGTGATGACAGGTCCTATATTCATTACCCTCATCCAAACGGGCATCGAACGGGGTTTTAGAGCAGGAGTTACCGTGGCCTCAGGGTTTTGGACAAGTGATTTACTCTTCATCACCGTCATTACATACGCCCTATCTTTTTTATTCCATTTGATGGCATTTGACCACTTTGAAACCTACGTCAGTCTAATTGGAGGAACCATTTTGACAGCCTTCGGCCTGGGATTGATGATTTTTGGTAAAGTACCTGCGCGCCACGGCAGAGTGAGGAGACCCCGTTCCGGTTCAACCTACCTGGGGCTTTGGACCCTCGGTTTTTTCATGAATACATTCAATCCCGGAACTGTCTTATTCTGGATTGGAATCATCAGTATTATTCTGGACCGTCTGCAAATTGACCCCTCCAATTCCCTCCCCTTCTTTGCAGGCCTGATGGGAACCATTATAATTACAGATGTAATCAAAGTCGCGCTGGCCAAGCGTATTAGCTACTTTTTGACACCCAGACGAATCATCTACATCCGAAAGATTGCCGGATTGGTACTTATTGGATTTGGGGTAATGCTTTTCGCCCGGGTACTCTATCAGACGATTTGGGGATGATTCAGTGTCTCAAAACCTTAGCCATCCGAATTTTCCGTCTTTCTGAAGGAGAAATTGGTGATACCTCAATAGTTTAACAATATTAAAAGGTAAGGTTAGCGCACTATTCATTAACCTGTTCACGGCCGTAGATACCTCCGCGTTGATAAACCCTTCTCAGGGAATCGCTTTCCAACTGGTGTGATTGGTCGGTGACAACGGGTTCGCCAAGATCGGGTTCTCCTGCATCTACCCAGGCAGTGTACCATGAAGAACCAATGGCATAAATCGTTTTTCGCATTTGTCGTTCCACCATGCCGTTCATCTCTCTTTCGTAGGCAAGTGCAAATTCCCGGCAAGGTTGCTGAATAGTTTGCTGTAATCTATCTTCAAAGCACATCTGGGCATCCTCAGGGAAAGAATCGCGAAGTCGCTGTTCAATTGCTAGGACAGAGTCCACCTTTTGGTGAGTGTACAAAACGACATCCCAGAAAAATTCTTCCTTGTCTTCAATATACTCTGCTTTTCCAACAATGAGGTCAAAATCCTCGGCAAACAACTCGGGAATACGACTCTCCCAAAAGGCGTGAATACCGGTTTGCCCGGTAAGCTGGCCGTTGTAATTAACTGTCGTATGCAATGGTACGTGCGCATCACCAATATAGTGTCCAATATCTGCTGCATGGCGAAGAATCCTGGCTTTGTCCCCGTTTCGCATAGCACGCGTGAGATGCCTTTGAATCATCGGCAGATAGTAGGTTATTATACCGTATTTTGAAATGTGATCCGTAATCAATATTTCGCAGCAATCCTCACCTGGACAACCAAAAACTGACTTCTTTTCAGGCCAATCACTAAGTGGGTATTTCCAGGGTGGTCTGTAAAAATCACAGGGCACCCTGGGGTTAAAAAACTCCTGGTAATTCATGGCCAAAAGACTGTCAAATTCACCGTAGGCCTTGTTTTTATTTTGAACCTCTTCATCGAAATGGATGTAAGGGAAGTAGATCAAATGGGTGTCGGGCACTTCTGCCCCACTGCAACGATCTAGAATTTTCACTGAACTAAATTTTGCAAGGGCCTTATTCCATTCACGGGGAAGATTGTCATAGGGGAATTCACCGTAAACATCCAAATCGATGTAGTGACGGGGCCCCTCAAATGGAGTGGCGTATCTCCTGCGGTCGGGATCCACCGCATGAGTAGAGAGGGATTCAATTTCCTTTTTGAAAAGTGGCATCATTTCAGGTGGAAGAGTAAAAACAGCCAGCCGGTTGAGTTTACGGTGGGCGTAAAAACCCCACTCCTCAGCCATTGAGACGCTGTAAAACCCCAGGGAGGAAAACACTATCAAACCACCAAATATGGCGCAAAAAATGGTTTTCATATCAGAAAAATTCATCCTCTGTAGAACGGTAGAACCAACTGTATCCCCACAATATATCCCGAAGCACAAAATACTGTGCCAGCATAAAATCATCCCTTTGAGCACTATGGACGTAAAATCTCAATTGGAATTCAGTTGCATCGACCTCTGCTGCGGCGAATGGGCCGGGAATTAATTCGGGAAATCGCTGGTATAGCGTAAAAGAATCTTCATCACCGTTGCTTCTGGTAAGACTAATTTTTGCAAACGGGTCGCTGCGTAGAATGGAATCTTTTTGTGGATGCTGATTTTCAAAACCCTCAATTCCAACACGGCGGAAATTCCTCAGGTAGCTCTCCACAAGGCCTGGATGCTGGGTTCTTGTAATTCTGGGCATATCGGGATCCAGGGGTCTGATATCCCAGGAAGTTTCACCTTCGCGTTCAATTACGAAAGATTCGTCTTGTTGGAAGGGATATTCTACCTTGATTTTCTCAATATCCCGGATTCGTTCGTTGAAAATAGCTCTGTCTCGAAAGTGGTCAGCGCGAAGATCAAACCTGGCCCTCAAGTTTCCAGACCAGTAAGGAATGTGCATCACATATGGCTGCTCGGAACCCTCCATCAAAAAGTGAGTGCCCTTTTCATCGTTGGTAACGCCTCCAACGTAGTATGATTTCATCAGATCGTCGCGGGTATCGTAAATCTCCACTCTTATCCCGAGACTCCCAATGGTTTGCACTATATTAGTATAAGATGCCCTTGGTGGAATGTATCTCACCTCCAGGTCCCTGATTATTCGCATCAACTCTTCCATGGCGGTTTTACTCGCGAGGTACCTGTCGTTGACATACCAGTCAGAACCTTTTCGATTGAGCAATACGGGTTCATCGTTTCGGTTGGCTATAAAAATTTTGCCGATCCTGTCTGTATCTTTTATGGCAAATTCGCGGTCACTGGTATCGATGGAGGAACCGCTTTTGGATTCCTGACCTGCAAAGTGATACGTGAGGCCGAGAAGAGCCAGCAGAACTACAACATAAAGTAAGGTTCTCTTCATTGGTTCATTTTTTCTTAGTGGTGTTAAATAATGTGTTTCTCAAATTCCTTCAAAAATTTATCAAAAGCCGGACATCAGACCGGAATTAATTCTTAATTGAAAACCTGCGTTTCCTTATAAAATTGTATAGCAGACCAAAGGCCACGACAAAAAGAACCGGCAGACCTATGTTAAAAAGTTGCCAGTTTAGCCTTTCAGACCGTGCACGCACTTCATTCATCAGACGCAATTTAACATCCCTGGTTCTGGCCTCCAATATGCCTTCTTCATCCAGCAGATACTCGATAGAGTTCAACACAAAGTCTTTGTTTGCATACAACCTCCGTTCGTACTGGTTGAGGCCAACCGGTCTGATTTCACCTCTACTTGTAAAGGTGTTCAGGCCAATATCTCCGTCCGATATAACTATCATAGCGTTGTCCTGCACTCTGCTTTGATAATCCATGTCCAATTGGTCCATCGTAGCTTCCATTTCCTGAGTAAGTCTATGTTCATAAGCGGATGTGAATTCCCCTTCAAGCAAAACAGCTAACGGAAGATGGGGTCGGTTAAACCGCTCTGGTTTGGGATCATATCGCAGGATGTCAAAATTAATCTGAGCGGGCACCATTTGGAAACGGCTGTATTCCGATGTGGAAAGAAGTACGGTTTTATCCAGATTGCCCTGTGTTCTAATGGTATCAATGGAGCTGGGGAAGAAAAAATTAATCCTGTCAAGTGCTTTTACGATGGGGTGATCGATTCGAGGGGCTACAAGTGGGTAGTAATACCACGGAAACAGATCCATCTGCGATCCGCTTCCTACCCTACCTACTACCATTGGGATTCGGGAGCACTCCAGGTCCTGTACAAGGTCGGGATTGATGCGAACTCCGTAGTTAAACAGCAGGTCTTCCAGGTTTAAATCATACTCCCAGGGTACAAAATTCCGGTGCTTGCGAACCGAGTCAATGGTCACGTTCAGTTTATTGATCATCCAAAGTACCCTGCCCCCATTCATCACATACTGGTCGAGAATAAACTTATTTCTCTCACTAAAGGGCTCGGTGGGTCTGGCCACGATCAAAAGAGGGACCTGATGGGGATCTATGTAAAACAGCGAATCCAAATTTATACGCCCTACCCGGTAATAATCCCTTAGAGAGCGATTGAGATCCGCCAATTCCATGGACTCAGCCTCTCCCTGCCCCTCGGTATATGCGATGGTTGGTTTTACGGCTGTGCGAAGTTTGATAATGGCATTGGCAAACTTGTACTCCAAGAGGCTAATGGAGTTATTGATGGTCACCTGAGGATCGACTCCGGGCACTTCATTTTCTAGAAGATTGACAGCGATCTGTCTGTTTCCGAAATAAAAAATGGCATAGGGATAAATTATCCGCTCACTGGATTCGCCCTGATCCACCACACGCATGGAGACAGGAAATATTTCCTGTTCGGCCAGTTCTTCACGTCTTAGATTAACCTCCTGGGTTTCCCCTTCATTGGGGTCTTCAAAATCGAATTCAATATTGGGATTGATAGCCCTGAATCTTCTCAGCATATCATCAGTAGCTGATCTCAACCGCTGGAATCCGGCCGGGAAACTCCCATCCAACAGTACCCTGACATAAACAACATCCTCCACATCATTTAGCACGTTTAGGGTAGGTTGCGTGAGGGTGAATCTCTTGTCCTCAGTAAGGTCAAAAAAGGTATAGACGTGGTTACCCACCACATTTATCAAAATGAGGATGCCAGCCAAAAGGCCGAGATTAATAAGGTTTTTATACTTTTCCCGCATGTTTTTCTACCTGAGTTTTACCGTTGATTTTGAATATTGTAGTGGGCTATTGCCAGAAAAAATATCGATGTAGTCAAAAAGTATATCAAATCCCGGGTGTCAATGATTCCCCGGCTTATAGACGTATAGTGGTGATCAATTCCCAGTGATTCTATGAATACATCCATTCCTCCTACAAACACGGGCAGCCTACTGAGGTAAAAGAAGCCGTAATACATGAAAAAACACAGAAAGGCTGCCAGCAAAAAGGCCACTATTTGGTTCCTGGAAACCGACGAGGCCAGTATCCCTATACTGGTGAAAACCATCCCCAAAAATAGCAGACCTATGAAGGAACCCCAAATTGCTCCGCTGTCGAGATTCCCACGCGGAGAACCCAATTCGTGCATGGTATAATAGTACAACAAGGTGGGCAAAATGGCAAAAACGACTAGCGTCATGCATGCGAAAAACTTACCGCCCAATATCTCTGATGTACGCAATGGCTTGGTGGCAATCAGCTCAAAGGTGTTGTTTGACCACTCCTCTGAAAGGCTTCTCATGGTGATGGCCGGAATCAAAAATATAAATATCAGTGGCGCAATGCTAAAAAGTGGGTCCATTGTAGCAAAGGGTTGATGAAGCAGGCTCGTATCAGGGAACACAAACAAAAACAAGCCGGTCAACAACAAAAAGACCACGATTGACAAATAGCCAATCAACGAACTGAAAAAAGCATTTATCTCCTTGATGAAGATACTGTACATGATCGGTCAAAAATTTAGCTCAATAACTTTATCGTCCCTTCCATTTCAATCGAATAGCGTCTCACAGATTATCATTTAGTCAGGCTGTTTTGCCGGTGAGTTCCTGAAAGACCTGTTCCATGTTTCTGGTCAATTGATTCATTTCTAAAATAACGTAACCGCGGCCTGTGCAATATTCAAAGACCGTTTGGCGAAAATCATCGCCTTCTTCCTGCCGGCCTTTGATTAGCCATTCACCCTCTTTCACTTTCCTGGTTTCTATCAATCCGGGCAGTCCCTCCAGGCCATTATCGGGCAATTGTTGCTTGAATACGATTCTCATGGACACCGTTTGCGTCTCTTTATCTCTGCCTAAATCCTCAATGGTAGAGTCCATGACCAGTTTGCCTCTGTCGATAATCAGCACCCGGTCACAAATGGCTTCCACTTCCTGCATAATATGGCTTGAGAAAATCACTGTTTTTTTCTCCCCCAGTTTTTTTATCAACCCCCTGATATCGACAATTTGATTGGGGTCCAGTCCACTGGTCGGCTCGTCCAAAACCAGCACTTCGGGGTCGTGCAAAATAGCCTGTGAAAGCCCAACTCGTTGACGATAACCGCGGGACAGCATTTCGATCTTTTTGTGTTGCTCCAATCCCAGTCCCGTCATTTCAATCACCTCTTCAATGCGCTTTTTGGCATTTCTGATGCCGTATATTTTGCAACACAACGAGAGAAACTCTCTGACATACATTTCCTTATACAGGGGATTGTGTTCCGGAAGGTAGCCTATTTTTCTCCGCACATTCAGGCTGTCGGTGCGGGTGTTTAAACCACAGACTGTGGCCTCACCCTTGTCCTGTTGAATATAACAAGTCAGGATTTTCATGGTAGTGGATTTACCGGCACCGTTTGGCCCCAGAAAACCGACTACCTCACCAGGCTCAACGGTGAAACTCACATCGTCCACAGCGGCTTGCTCCCCGTAGTATTTTGATAAATTAGCAACTTCGACTGACATTCGCAGTATGTATTGTGTTATTCAATCCGGACGTTCCTTTGATCCTTTCACGGAAGCTAACGCCGAAACCAGATCAGCTATTATAAAAGCGTCCTCCGCCCTTAAATCCCCCACACCATTTCGATGAAGTGCCTTCAAATAGGCACCCGTCCCAAGTGATTGACCGAGGTCGTGAGCCAATGATCTGATGTAAGTGCCCTTGCTGCATTTCACCCTGAAAGACACATCTGGCGGTTCGAATTCCATGATTTCAAAAAACTCTATGGTAACCGGTCTGGCCTCTATTTCGGTCGTCTTTCCCTTGCGTGCCATTTTATAAAGGGGAACGCCCCCTTTTTTTACAGCGGAAAAAACAGGAGGACGCTGTAAAACATCTCCGGTAAATTTTTCCGCATGTTCTCTAATTTTCTCCACGGTCAACCAGTCAACATCTTTAATCTCTTCCTCTTCAGTTTCCCCATCAAATGATGCGGTAACAGCGCCAAAGCGAATCTTCCCGGTGTACTCTTTTTTGCTGTCTATCCACCGATTTAGGGACTTTGTGCCGGGACCAATTCCAAGAACTACCAGGCCAGTAGCAAGAGGATCCAGAGTTCCACCGTGACCTACTTTTACCTTTTTCTTACCGAGCAGATACTTCAACCTGCCCCTGATTTTTGCAACCACATCGAAGGAGGTCCACTCCAGAGGTTTATTCACCGAAACGGTAAAGCCCTTTTCCGGGTCCGCCTTTCCTAAATCATCCCAAACCGTAAAGTGTTGCAAATCAACCTATCGTTTTCCTATTATTACAATTTCACAGCTTTCCAATACGTCCGTGTCCAAATTATTTAAATGCATAACTCTCGACCACATTTGCATAAAAGTTTACAAAAACCGGGGTTCAAAAAGGTTATACAATGCTAAGTAAGGCAACATTTTACACTGGGGTGAAAACGCCCAATGATTTGCACCTAGAAAACAATTGCAATCACTATTTCTTTCTGAAAATGGCGAAAAACTGGAGAATCAAACCAGCCAGGATAAAGAATGGTCCGATAGTAATGCGTCTGTGGCTGTAAATTATGCTCTCATCCCAAACATCCGGTGAAGGCATACTGCCACCCATCATGAAAAACAAACCTATCGCGATCAGGCCAACACCTGCGAGCATCCATTTAAAGTTCTCCTTTCCGAACAACATGGGTTCTTTTTCCTTCACAGCGCGTCTGCCTCTTTTGGGTCTGGCGGGGGACGCTTTCTTCTTCTTGCCCGCTGTAGTAACTATCTTCTTTTTACCACTTTTTTTATCCTCGCTCATCGAATGTTATTTATTGGTTACAAAGGTAGCATATATGTAGGATATAGCAAAAGTTATCTGTATTTAAGGAATTGGTTCAGAGTAAGCCAGGTGCAAACGAGGCAAAAAAGTCCTGCAGCTACCGGCAGGCCTAGACCGGTAATGAGTAGCAGCTCCAACTCTGTTTCTTTCACCAATTTAATCATATCCCCGTACCCCAGTTGAATTATTCCACCAATAAGTGCCAATGCGATCACTCCGCTCAGGAATCCCAGTAAAAAGGACTTGAGCAAATACGGTTTTCTAATAAAAGTTCGCGAGGCACCAACCAATTCCATGGTCTCAATCTCTCTGCGATCAGCGTACAGGGCCAATTTGGTGGTGTTGTAAATAAGCACCACTGATAGCAATAAAAACAGCCCGCCAAAACCGGCAAACCACCAGGCCAGCGTCTCCAGGTTGCTGTGAAAATCAAGTACCAAACGATCCTGATAGTGAACCTCTACCACCGCATCCATGTCATCCCTGATCTGCCTTCGCATCACACTTAATTCCGCAGGCTCAAACCACTCGTGATGCAAATTGTAAATCACCATGTGGCTGAAGGGACTCTCTCCATCCTCCCACCAATCCATGGTTCCAAGGTCGAGTCCCAACACTTCCAAAGCTTCTTCAGGGGGCAAATGCCTGACACTGCCTGGTAAAATTCGCTCGTCTTCACGAAGTAGATTAACAACCTCTTCCAACTTCTCCTCCTCCACATCCATTTTCAGTTCAACGGCAATGTCGGTACTCTCCTTCAACCATTTTACCATCTCCCCGGAAAACAAATAGGCAGCACCTAACAGTCCAAGTATCAACATTACAATGGTCGTACTTGTAAAGGGAATGAGATAATTCGGTCGAATCCTTATTTTTCTTAGCACTTTGTGCCACTTTTTGATCAAAAAACATTGAAATCAACTCTTTTAACCTGTCGAAATCACCCTTTCGTATCCCGGATGAATTGTATCTGAACAGCGATTTCTCAGCCGAAGACCTAAGTAAAGCCATTGCAAAGGTAAACAACACCCACAGGTTATGGATTTTAAATATATCCAGCCAAGCCAATTTCAGGGCCCAATATATAACCTTTTTTTATATCTGAATCGTTTGTAGGGAAATTTTTATATGTCAGTGGGAAACGCATTGCAATGTGAATCTTACCTTTGGGGTAAATTTACGACCATGAAGTTATCGGAATACAAAAGATTGGGCATATTGGATGCTTATGCACTAGGGGTACTGGACCCCGAGAGAACGGAACAGCTCGAATCGGATCTGGAAACCAATGTCGCACTGAGGCGAGAATTAAACGAAGTGGAGGGGCGACTGGAGAATTTTAAGAAAAACTTCACCCGCTCGGACCAAAAGAAAAAGCACACCGGCAGCCCAACTAAAAAGACTAGTCCTGCAAAGAGTTCTAAAAACCGTCGCATTGTTACCGGCTTGTTGATACTTTTAGTCGTGGGTCTCACCTTTGTCTTTTTATCAACTCTTTATCAGAAAGCCACTGTACAGGGAGAATTGAATGATACAAACTTGCGCCTTTCCCAAATTTCTGAGGAAAATGATGACCTCATGATGGACCGAAAAACCCTGGAGAGCGGTCTTTGGAATGCGGTGGAAAATTCAGATGCAGTGGTCAGTCTCAGAGCCGGTGATGTATTCAGTCAAAGGCCCACGGGACATGTGGTGAAATGCCACCTAACCGAGCGGTATATTTTACTGGTAGAAAACCTGAACCCACCGGATGAGGGACAATTTTATCAAATGTGGGGACAATCGGGCACCAGCTGGAGAAGAATGGGACTAATTCAAAAAAATGATATGGGGCAGGATGGAAGACGCCAGGCGTTTATCTTTCCACAACCGGCCACAGACCTGGAATTAATCACCTTAGAATCAACGCAACCTCCGGAAAGCCCGGACAGAGGTGCTGTGGTTTTCCAAAGGTAAAGGGGGCAAAGGTTATGATACAACGCCAGGGTTGAATTTGGTCCTTTTAAGGTTTTAAGTGTATCGCAAAAAAATCTAAAATCACATATATGAAGCTAACAGTTAATAACAGACCCAATCATTTGGAGTATTCTGTAAAGAAGGAAGACGAAGCTGAGATTATTCTAAATGCCAATGGGAAAGGTGTTAGTCCTATGGATGCACTTCTCGGTTCAGTAGCAGCCTGCAGTGCTGTGGATGCAGAACTCATACTGAAAAAAATGCGGCAAAAATTGGATACCCTGACCGTGGAGGCAACGGGAGAAAGAGCCGAGGATCAGACACCTAAGTTTTTCCGCAAGATCCATCTGGAATTTAAACTGAGCGGAGACATCAAACAATCAGCAGCCGAGAAAGCAGTGGGACTGGGCGTTGAAAAGTACTGCTCCGTGGCGAGTTCACTCAAGCCCGATATTGAAATCAGTTGGAATGTAACAATAGAATAGATACTTAGGGGCAAAGAAAAAGGGGAGGTCTTACGACTTCCCCTTTTGGCAGTGTGGTTAACACTTTGTTTTCAATCGGTCAAACAGCCTCGCTGCTCTCCAATCAAATTCTAACCCTATATAGGGCTAAACATAAAACACTTATAATAAACTGTAGGTATCTGGATTACGAAAATCCTTCAAACCCCATACTTATTAGTCGGCAATTTTTACGTTTACGGCATTGGGTCCTCTTCTGCCCTCCTGGACATCAAAAACCACTACGTCGTTGTCCCGGATATCATCGATAAGACCAGAGGCGTGAACGAAAATATCGTTCTCTTCGCCTTCAGCGCGGATGAAACCAAAACCTTTAGAATCATTGAAAAATTTTACAACTCCTTTCTTCATTGGTAAAAAACTTTAAATATTAAAAAAAACTAAATACTAAACCTGTTGAGAGTTTGTCAACTTAAAGACTTGCAGGATATAAAGGGTTGTAAAATGGTAGGTAACTTATGTACTCCAACTTAAT
>PWJP01000228.1 GCA_003559985.1 Saprospirales bacterium | reverse complement strand
GGTTTCAGATGCTTCACTTTATAAAAAGGTTCAGAGCTTTAAAGATAAGCTTCAGCATACCCGTAAGATCCTTTCTTTTAACCAGGTTGAGGGTGCAGAACATTGGTCGGTTATTCCCGAATCCGGTAAAACTCAGGCCACCCGGTATTATGATGAAGTAATGGAAATTCGTGAAAAAATCACCGAAGATGATCTTCTCACTATTATCTACACATCAGGAACAACAGGAGTCCCCAAAGGAGTAATGCTTTCTCATAAAAATCTGATGAGTAATGCTATTACCACATCAGGAGTGCAGCACCTGAACCATAATAATAAAGCCCTGAGTTTTTTACCCCTTTCGCATGTTTTTGAGCACATGGTAAATTACCAGTACCATTACCTGGGAATCAGTGTTTATTACGCCGAAAACATAAACACCATTGCCCGCGATATCAAAGACCTGCAGGTGGATGGATTTATTGCAGTGCCCCGGTTGCTGGAGTCAATCTACGACAAGATCATGCAAAAGGCAAGAAAGCTGAGTGCGGTAAAACGTTATATTTTCCTTGAGTCTCTTAAACTTGCTGAAAAGTATACTCCTTATAAAAAACATTCCCTTTCTTACCGCATTCGCCACTCTTTGGCCGATAAACTGGTATTCAGCAAATGGCGCGAAGCCTTAAGCCCGAATATTACTTTTATTGGTTGTGGTGGCTCGGCTTTGCAACCTCGCCTTGCAAGGATTTTCTGGGCAGCAGGTTTGCCCGTTTTCGAAGGTTATGGTCTCACTGAAACATCACCCGTGGTTGCCGTTAACTATTCGCAGCCAGGTTACACTTTGCCCGGTTCTGTGGGTAAAGTATTAAAAGATGTGGAGGTAAGAATTGCTGATGATGGCGAAATTCTGATCAAAAGCCCCGGACTTATGCTGGGATATTACAAAGATCCCGTGGCCACATCTGATGTTATTGATCAGGATGGATGGTTCTACAGCGGCGATATCGGCGAGTTTACAGAAGATGGTTTTCTTAAAATTACCGACAGAAAGAAAGAAATCTTCAAAATGTCCAATGGTAAATATGTTGCTCCACAGCAGATTGAAAATAAACTTAAGGAGAGCTTTTACATTCAGCAACTAATGATTGTAGGCGAAAATCAGAAGTTCCCTGCAGCCATTATTATTCCTAATTTCCAGGAGCTGGTGCAATGGTCGCAGAAAAAGAAAATTCAGTTCCAGGATCATGCAGAGCTGATAAAAAATGCCCAGGTTGTAAAGCATTTCCAGGAAGAGATCAGGAAATTCAATAAAAAGCTCAGCGAAAACGACCAGGTGAAAAAGATCATTCTGATTGCTGATGAATGGAGTCCCTTAACCGGTGAACTTTCCTCATCATTAAAACTGAAAAGACAATATATCATTCAGAAATACAAAGATCTGGTGGAAGCAGTTTATAATCAAAGAACTGAACCCATTCGCGTTAAGAGTGACAATAAAAATCAACAACGCGATTAAAGTCTTTAAAACCAATAAATATTTAATAAGGATTTCTGAGTTTCAGAAGTCCTTTTTTTATGTTCTAACCTTTTGTGGTGAGAAGATCATGCCTTTGGTGAAAACTGGTGTCTGAAATTCATTATTTTTAGGGATTGCAGCATTAGCATACTAAACGTAATTTTGTACTAGTTAATAATGTCATTAGAATTAATTCCCACAAAACAAAGTACACCCGAACACAAAATTATCTGAAGGAATGTTTATTTCTTAACGGTAAAATAATTTGGGTGTCTTTTTTGGAAACTAAAAAGCAATTTAATACCCATTTGCGTATTATCTGATATAAGTTTTAATTTTCTTATTTGAATAACCTATGAAAGCTAATTTGTTAAAATTGACAATACTGATTTTTCTGATATTTATCTCTTATCAGCCTTTTGCAGGAAAGGTAGAGCATAGCCTTGGAGGCAAGGTTACCAGTGGGGGAGAAGCTGTACCTTTTGTAGCGGTTTATGTAAAGGGAACCACTCATGGAACCACCACTGATGAAAACGGCTATTTCTTTATTTCAGGATTATATGATCAGGATGCTCAGCTTACCATAAAAGGAATTGGATATAAAACCACATACTATCCGGTTTCTGCATTGGATCAATCAGGACCAATAATCATTGAAATGGAACAGGAAATACAAATGCTTCAGCAGGTTGTTGTTTCAGGGAGCAGGGTGGGAGTATTACGCTATTTGCCCGGTTCTGTTGCTATTGTTAAGCCTGCAGAACTGAAAAGAACACAGCCCATCAGTGGAAATGAGATTTTGAGAAATATTGCAGGTGTACATGTTGTTGAAGAAGAAGGCGCCGGTTTACGGGCCAATATCGGAATAAGGGGGCTTGATCCCGATAAAAGTCGTAATGTACTGATCCTTGAAGATGGTATCCCGGTAGCTCTTGCTCCTTACGGAGAACCCGAAATGTATTTCACACCCAACATCGACAGAATGAGTGGTATTGAAGTATTAAAAGGAAATGGTTCAATACTTTTTGGCCCGCAAACCATTGGCGGGGTAATTAATTACATTACTGCCGATCCACCGCAGGAATCAAGCAGCAGTGTTTCTTTTAAAAGTGGCGAACTGGGGTATTTCAACTCCCGCATTACACACGGCAATACACTTAACAGAACCGGATATTATCTTGACTTTACACGGAAACAGGCAGATAATTTCGGACCAACCCAGTTTCGTCTGCATGATCTGAATACTAAAATTCAGTCAGACCTGTCACCCGTTTCTCAACTGGGTTTTAAACTTAGCCTGTATGATGAGATCTCAAATGCGACCTATGTTGGACTTACCCAACCCATGTTTGAAGCAGGTGGTTTGGACGACCTGAGAATTGCACCCGATGATCAGTTGACTGTAAGAAGGTATGCCGCCAGCCTATCTCATAAATACATGCCTCTTGACGGATTACACCTAAATACCACAGCTTTTGCTTATACTACCACACGCAACTGGAACCGGCAGGATTTTACCTATGCTTCAAATGCATCCAATCTTACAGGAGAAGTACATGGGTTTGAAGACCAAAAAGATGGCGCCATTTACCTTCGAAATTCCACCGGGCAACGAAACAGGCAGTTTGAAGTCGCCGGTGTAGAGCCAAGAATGAACTATCGTTATGATTTAGCCGGGAAGAGATCATATCTGGATGCCGGGGTGCGGTATCTTTATGAAAGAGCATTTGAGCAAAGAGTAAACGGAACATCCGCAGGGGTTTTATCAGGTGATCTTCGTGATGATGAAATCAGAACAGGACATGCATTCAGTTC
>PWJP01000155.1 GCA_003559985.1 Saprospirales bacterium | reverse complement strand
AGCTATTTTGATGATAAGCAAAAGGGCGACCTTATGAGTCGCTTTTCAATGGATGTCATGGAGGTGGAAAACAGCATACTCAAATCTCTTGAAAAAGCAGTAAGAGAGCCTCTGTTGGTATTGGGCAGCCTTTTGTTTATGCTCTATATCAGTCCCCGATTGACCCTTTTTGTTTTCATACTCATTCTGGTTACGGCGCTCATAATAGGGGGAATTAGCCAGCAGCTCAAAAAGAAATCGGCCATCGTTCAACAGACCCTGGGCAGATTGTTGAGTTTTGTTGAGGAGTCCATATCAGGAATTAAGGTAGTAAAGGCTTTTCGAGCAGAGGGATTTCTCCAGGACCGGTTTAGGAAAGTGAATAAATATTATAAATACGTGCTCAACAGAGTCCTTTGGCGGAGAGACCTGTCAAGTCCCCTCAGCGAATTTTTGGGAATAACCGTGGTGTGCATGTTGTTTTATGTAGGTGCTCAATCTGTATTTCGCGGGGAGATATCATCGGAGGCTTTCCTGGCATTTTTGCTCGCATTTTTTTACATCATCAATCCCTCGAAAAATTTCGCCAATGCCTATTACAACATACAGAAGGGAATGGCCGGACTTCAGCGAATTGAAGATCTATTGCTCGCCCCGGATCAAATGCCGGAGAAAGAAAATCCTGTTCCGTTCACGGAATTGAAAGAGGGAATCAAGCTGGAAAATGTATCCTTTGAGTACAATGGAGCAGAGCGTGCAGCGATAAATAAGGTTAATTTGGAAGTAAAAGCCGGCACTACCACTGCTCTTGTGGGCAGGTCGGGCTCCGGCAAAAGTACACTGGCAGATCTGGTAGCCCGTTTTTACGATGTGAGCTCAGGGAGGATTTTGATGGACGGAGTGGATGTGCGAGATTTGAGGTTAAGTGATTTGAGGAAAATGATGGCGGTGGTTTCTCAGGAACCCGTACTCTTCAATGACACCATAAAAAATAATATACTTTTCGGTCACGATGAAACCAGTATGGAAGCGGTAGAAAGAGCCGCAAAAATGGCCAATGCCCATGATTTTATTATGGAGACCACAGATGGGTATGAAAGTGGAGTAGGGGACCGTGGCAATCTGCTTTCCGGTGGTCAGAAACAACGCATTGCCCTGGCCAGAGCGATTCTCAGAGATCCTCCATTGCTCATTTTGGACGAAGCGACCTCCGCACTGGATTCAGAATCTGAAAAGCTGGTTCAAAAAGCACTGGAAGAGGTGATGCGCGGACGGACCTCCATTGTGGTGGCCCATCGGCTGTCCACCATAAAAAATGCAGACCAAATAGCCGTGCTCAGTGAAGGCAGCCTGGTAGAGGCCGGTTCGCACAATGATTTGATGGATAAGAGGGGCGAATACTATAAATTCATTAACTTGCAGTCCCTAAGCGATTCTGATTAATCCATGAAAAAACTCGCTACAAGGTGGGTGCTGTTTTTGCTGTTGTCGGGACTTCCCTTCACAACAAACAGTCAGGTGGTGCTGTCCGGTTCGTCAATTCCCGGCGTGGGTGATACGCTCAGGCAGATGGTGGATAATTTTCCGGTTGGCCTTGAGCCGGGAGAAGCCGGTGGCGATCAGGTTTGGGATTTTTCAACTATTCAGGGACTCTATGTTATGGAAACCGTCTTCCACCCCGCAGCAAGGGGAAGGGCGTCCAGAGAGTTTCCTTCCGCCAATTCTGTTTTGCAGCTCAGCGATGGTTTGGAAAACTACTTCCAACTTACTGATGAGGAGTTAATAGAGCTGGGAGTTGCAGGCTCTGATCCCATTGACATCGGTATGCAACTCACTGGAGAGTACTACCCGCCACTGGTTGGCAAGCGAGCTCAAATGTCTTACGGAGAAGAATTAAAGCAATCATCTTCCCTCATTTTTCCGCTTAGAATTTCCCAACTGCCAGATACCCTTTTTGCCGATTTCCCCTTCAGACCGGATAGTATCAGGCTGCGCGTTCAGGTGGATAGAACTGATTTCGCCGATGCCTGGGGGATATTGTTGATCAAAGAGCAGGTATTCAATGTGCTTAGGGTAAAGCGCTCCGAAGTGACCCGCACAAGAATCGATGTTAAATCGGGTTTTTTCCCCTGGATCGATGTATCTGATATTTTTGGGATTGGAGAATTGGGCACACAGCGCTCAAACACCTACTTTTTTTATGATGAGTACGAGAAAGAACCTATTGTCACCCTGAATGCCGATAAAGACGGGAATGTGGTGCGGGCTGATTACATCTACAACGATCAAACCTCCGCGGATCTGCGCATAGCTATCCCCGATGAAAGGGGATTGCACGTTTATCCGAATCCTTCTTATGGCCTTGTTTCACTCAATTTTGTGGATCTGGAACCGGGGCGTTACACAGTCAAGGTGAGAAATATTCTGGGTGTATCAAAATGGGAATCCACTTTCGTAGTAGATGGGCACAAAAGAACGAAAGCTGACTTAAGCAATTTCGAACCGGGTACGTATCTGTATTCTCTCCTGGACCACAACAACAATATCATTATGACCAAGCGCCTGGTTATTATCCGGCCATGAGGATTGAATCCGATTTTCTCTATCACTGAGGCATGTTCTATTATAGCCGGAGGTGAGGTTTTTCGGGTGAAAAGCTTCGGGGCAAAACAGAGAATTTGGGAAACTTTTACCCGGGGGAGAATGTTTACCTTGCTGATGTTTCAAAATTTTGCTTAAATGATCAAAGTAGCGGACAGTGCCAAAGAGCGCATAGCTCGCATTCGAGAAAAGGAAAACTACGGAGAGGGCCACTTCCTCCGGGTGGAGGTACTTAGTGGTGGTTGTTCCGGTTTGACTTACAGCATGACCTTTGACAACGAGTCCAGGGAGAACGACCAGGTATTCGAAGACAAGGGTATAAAAATAGTCACAGATCTAAAGAGTTTCCTCTATCTTCACAATACCACCCTTGAATTTTCCGGAGGTCTCAATGGCAAGGGTTTTTTCTTCAACAATCCCAATGCTGCCCGTACCTGTGCTTGCGGTGAGAGTTTCTCGCTTTAATTTGGTCGATGCTTTGTAAAAGACCAATCGTTGTCAAAGCGGTAGCTGTTAGCCAGTTTTTTCCCAGTACTGCTATTCTTTTCCTACCTGCATAGAAAAAATCGACGGGAGTCATTTTGGTTTGGAAAAATATGGTTACTTTTGCGTCTCGATTTTGGCTCCGTAGCTCAGCTGGATAGAGCAACTGACTTCTAATCAGTAGGTCGCAGGTTCGAATCCTGCCGGGGTCACTGATAATCAAGGGCTTGTGGCGAATATGCGACAAGCCTTTTTT
>PWJP01000212.1 GCA_003559985.1 Saprospirales bacterium | reverse complement strand
GCAGGTATATTTTTTTATTGGGGGTGACATTGTCAACGGTCCATTCCACCACGACTTTGTGCGGATGCTTTCGATGGGGACAGTTTTTGACAGCGCACATTTTGCACATCTCCGGCGGCTCACAGGGATCGGTGTGTACAAAAAGTTCCACGCTGTCACCACAGTGGCGATCCACCTCCCTTTCAAATTCTTCTATGAGGTCGTGGGCCTCCACTTGATTGAAGTACCAGGGTATGGTCACATGGCAGTCAATGTGGAGTTTGGAGCCGTATTTGATCACCCTGAAGTTGTGGAGGTCTATCCACTCCGGCTTTCTGGTTTTATTGACCTTTTCGACAATTTCTGTAACCAATTTGAGGTCTGCTTCATCCATGATTCCGGCAATTGCCGTACGGAGTAACTTGTAGCCCGATCGAAGTATTAATATTCCAATGGCTATCGCTATTAGCTGATCCAGCCACACCTGACCTGTAAAAAGTATCAGTACCAATCCAATAATTAACCCTACGGAGGTCATCCCGTCTGAGATCAAGTGCCTGGCCTCAGACTCCAAAACCAGATTGTTAAAGGTTTTGCTACGCTTTAGCAACACCAACCCCATCAATAGATTTATTCCACCGGAAAATACGGTCAGGGCGATTCCCGCTTCCAATTGAGTCACTTCAATGGGAACAACCAGATTATAGCCCGATTTTACAATAATAAATGCGCCCGTAAAACTGATTAAAGCACCTTCAATGCCCGCTAGCAGAAACTCTATTTTGCCGTGACCGTAAGGGTGGTTTTTGTCTTTGGGTGTGTTGGATACATAAAGGCTGTACAGAGCAAAAAAACCGGTGCCAATATTGAGTATGCTCTCAAGGGCATCAGAGAGAACTGCATTGGAGTTGGTGATCCACCAGGTGAAAAACTTCACAAACATCAACAGAATGCCCACTCCCAAAATGACCTTGAGATATTTCCTGTGCATCTGGTAGTCGGCTGCGGAACTCATCCTGATTTTTTCATAAAGGTAATACCTATTGCCATTTAGGAAAAAGCAGGGTCGAAAAGTTCACTCTTTTTCTGAATGGATCCCGGCTCAAAGTGAAAGAATTATCCGCCTGAATGCGCGAAATTTTATATCTTGCTAGCAAAAAAATATGGGACTTGGAGATTTATTTTTGGACTACTACAGCAATTTAGTTGCGGCCCTGCCCGCATTTACCTGGGCATTGATCATTTTCTGCACCTTTGTGTTTCTGGGCTGGTTTATTGCGCGAATTGCAGAAAAGCGATTGAGCAAAAGGAAGCAGGAGGCAATCATCAGGGTGTTTTTGGTGAACTTTATAAAGTGGGCATTTTACCTCATGGGCTTTATTGCAGCCATGGATATTCTTGGCATGAGTGGTCTGTTGGGAGGTATTGTGGCAGGAGCGAGTATCTCTGCGATTATCGTGGGTTTTGCCTTCAAGGATATTGCGGAAAATTTTGTCTCCGGGGTGATTCTGGCTTTTAGTAGTCCATTTAGAACCGGGGATATCATCGAACTCAATAATTTCCGTGGCAGGGTGACGAGGATTCATTTGAGAATGACGCATATCCGGACCAGCGATGGGCGGGATGTGATGCTGCCCAATGCGAGTATCGTGAAAAACCCACTCACCAATTTTACACGGGACGGTCTCATGCGGTATCAGTTTACCTTTGGAGTGGATACCCCGACCGATGTGGGAAAAATCAGGACGATGATTATGGAGTATTTCATAAACCAGACCGGGGTGCTCCAAAATCCGGCGCCCTCGGTTACTGTTTATGAGCTGGGAGATTACAGCGTCGGAGTGCGGGTCGCTTTCTGGGTAGATCTTTTCAGGGAGAAAAAGAAGGATAGAATTGAGTTGGCTGAACCGATTTTGAGCAGGGTGATGGACGGAGTCAAGGAACTCCTGGTGGAAAATGACATCAACATGCCCGGGAAAATAGTCGAACTCAAAAACTACGATAACCTGGACCCAATTGCGGTAAAATCTGTCAAGTGAGAAGCTTTTTAAACCCGGTTTAGATCCTCAGGTCGATTTAGGTTGACCAATTTGTCAGGCTGAACCGGTTTGATTAGATTTATATCCCCTTGTTGAAGAATTTTTCGAAGGGACCAATTACCGGCATCCAATTCCTGCTTAAACAACTCTCTGATCGAAGTTTCATAAATTGCAGGAAGCGGATGAATTATTTCCTGTTCGGGATGGCTGGTTAAATAAGCAGTTGCCATTTTTTGTGGATCCCGGCGATTGAGTAAGTTTTTAAACAGGTGTTGGTTGAGCAGAGGCATATCACAGGGCACAGCGAGCCATGCATCATCGGGATATTTTTCCATGGCAGAAAACAAACCCATTGCCGGCCCTTTGTATCCGCCACTATCCACGATGCTGGGATAAGGTACTTCCTGAAGGTGCTTTTGGTCTTCTCTACAGGAAATATAGGTTTTTAGGCCCGTTTTATTCAATTCTTCAGCCAATCTGAGAAAGAGGAGTTCACCCTTGTACTTGATGGTGCTTTTGTCAAAACCCATTCGCTTACTATATCCTCCGCACAGCACCAAACCTTTTACTCCCTTGAGTTGATCGGTGGCAATCATGCTTCCGGTTTAATTCTGAGAAACATACCAGGTGATTCTGTCAGAATGTAAAGGTAGCCGTCAGGACCCTGTCGCACAGCTCTGAATCTGGCCAATCCCTCAAGCATTTTTTCTGTATGGACAACTTCCTCACCTTCGATTACCACCCGGTGTATGTGTTGTCCTGCCAATGCGCCCACAAGGATGTCGCCATTCCAGGAGGGGTATCTGTCACTGGTCACAAAATCCATTCCGCAGGGAGCAATTGACGGAGTCCAATCTAAAATCGGATCTACCATCCCCGGAAGGGAAGTGTGCTCAGTAATCGTAGAACCGTCGTAATTTACTCCATGTGTTGCCTTGGGCCAGCCGTAGTTTTCGCCGGGCCGAATCACATTGATCTCATCTCCACCCTTTGGTCCGTGTTCGTGCGTCCACAATGCTCCTGTTTCCGGGTGAAAAGCCATACCTTGAATATTTCTGCTGCCGTAAGACCATATCTCTGGTTTGGCATCAGATTTATCTACAAAGGGATTATCCGATGGTACTCTCCCATCGTCGTAGAGTCTCAGGACTTTTCCGTTGTGGTTGTCCAACTTCTGGGCCATATCCTGTTGACCGCGGTCTCCGATAGCAAAAAACAAATACCCATCTTCATCAAACACAATCCGCGTTCCAAAGTGAACCCGGCCTGAGGTATGAGGCTGTCCGTGAAATAATACCTCGACATCTGTGAAGCGATTGTTGTCCAACTTTCCCCT
>PWJP01000192.1 GCA_003559985.1 Saprospirales bacterium | reverse complement strand
TTTCTCAATGATTTGGTCTTGTAACTGAGTTTTGACACGGTTCTATTATTTAAATGTTTGAACTATATTTTCAAAAGCGAGTGCAAAGGTATTTCTATTTGCAACAGAAACCAAGCAACAAGCACAAGTTTTTTTATCGAACCTCCATAACTCTTTGAAAAACAGTCTTTATTTCGCACAAAAAATTTAAACCTACCCTGCTTGGGCGGGGCTTTTCCCACCAAAGCATTGGGGGCAGGCGACGCTTTGGTGGATCAATTAACCCCGGGCGGTGTAAACTTCTCAGAAAAAGTTTATATAATATATCTCATCCATTTAATCCTACATAAAACACAGGGAACCCCAATATAAATTACCTTTGCAAAACGGCGGGTTCCCAGGTGAATTTTGCTGGCAGAGACGATTATTACTATTTTTCGTTGCAGAATCTTATTGTAATTATATTGCGAAATTTATAATGCCTAAATGAGTACTATTCCTTCCAATCAAATGTTAGAGTCAGTGAATTTTCCCCTTTGTGAAAAAAGGCAGAATAGCTAAATTGGGCGATTAAATCAATAAAGCCCGCCAAACACCTTCATGCATCAGCTAATAAAACCTTAAATAATGACAAACAATACCAATCAGTCTCTCCGGTTTTCCAGAGAGACTCCTGATTTTCACCAAACTCTTCGCAAAAGAGTGAATGAATATTTTGATGAAAACCAACTATCCCTTCATGCCAATAGCCAGATGGTGTTCAAAACCATTGCCATGATTCTGTTGTACTCAGTTCCCTTTTTTCTGCTGCTGTTTTTCGTGCAGAATGCCCTGGTGTTCTGGCTGCTTTGGATAGCAATGGGTTTTGGCGCGGCCGGAATAGGCCTCTGCATAATGCACGACGCCAATCACGGAGCCTACTCGAGAAACAAAAAAGTCAATGCCTTTCTGGGAAATATTCTCTACATTCTGGGTGGCTGTGCTTCTTTTTGGAAATTGCAGCACAATGTTTTGCACCATACTTATACCAACGTGGATGGTTATGATCAGGATATTAAGGCTCCCATACTCAGGTTTAGCCCGCGTGCAAAAAAACTGAAAGTACACAGGTATCAGCACTACTACGCTTTTGGGATGTACAGCCTGATGACCCTTTCATGGGCGACTACCAAGGAATTCCTTCAACTCAACACCTTTAAAAAAGCAGGCCTGTTGAAAAATAAGTGGCATTTCCGGAAACTCCTCATTGAATCTACCTTGAATAAAGTATTTTACTTCAGCCTGTTTTTGGCCTTGCCTGCGCTGATCACTACCTTTTCTTTCTGGTTTGTACTCCTTGGATTTGTGAGTATGCATTTGGTGGCAGGCCTGATATTGGGTTTGGTTTTTCAACCTGCTCATGTTATGACAGAAACGGCCTTTCCAGAACCGGACGACAAGGGGAACCTGGAAAACCACTGGGCTGTCCATCAAATTCTCACCACTGCTAACTTTGGCAATGGGTCTAAATTCTTGACCTGGATACTCGGAGGTCTCAACCATCAGATAGAACACCATCTGTTTCCCACTGTTTGCCATGTCCACTACCCTCAACTTTCGGCCATTGTCAAACAAACTGCGAATGAATACAACCTACCCTATTACAACGAAAAGAGCTGGTGGTCTGCAATTGTAAATCACGGGCGTATGCTCAAGCAACTCGGCCGGGGGAATAATCCTCAGAGTAAATCCTGAGATTTCTCTCTTGTCCTATGAAATATACCATCCGATCGAAATGAATTCCGTAGGGATGAAATGATTATAATAAACGTCCCAAACCATGAATTAGAACCCCGCAGGGGTGACATGATTATAATCACGCCTCTGGCGATAAAATAGAACCCGATATAGGACGCAAGGCATTGGGTCCCTACACAGGAATTCGTTCAAATAGTATCTGCCATTGTCCATTGTCAATTGACCATTAAATCCTTTGCGTCTTTTTTTTGTGGCTTTGTGGCTTTGCGTGAAACCAATATCCTACATACCGAACCACCCTAAAATCCCACATTCCAGCCGGAAGGTTAGAATTATCGCCCTAAAAAACTGTCCATTAGCCTGCCCCACCACCAAAGCGTAGCTTGCCCCCAAAGCTTTGGTGGAGGGGCAAGCTACGCTTTGGTGGGTCAACTGTTCATAAAAAAATCCAATTCGCAGTTCATAATTTGCAAATCGTAATTGATTAAACCCCAACGCCAAATGGATTTTTAGTAACCGGCCGGTTCAACCATGGAAATATTTTCCAACAATTGACCATCCCCGACCGTTGATTAATGCAAAAGAGCTGATTTGGAGGAGAAAAAATTTGTAACCAGGTTTAAACAGGCTCTGTCCTTTCCCATTGCCTTTGTAGTGCTTATCTGGGGGATTCACCTCATCAACTACCTGAGCGGATATCAGTTGTACCAATTTGGTATTTACCCCCGGAAAACAGAGGGGCTTTGGGGAGTTCTCACGGGGCCTCTGGTCCACGGCGACTGGTTGCACCTCTTTTCCAATACTCTTTCATTCCTCATTCTGAGCTTTATGCTCTTCTTCTTTTTTCGAAAAGTGGCGGTACAGGCCTTCTCTTTAATATATTTGTTAACGGGTTTTGCGGTTTGGATATTTGCAAGGGAGAGTTTTCACATCGGGGCCAGCGGCGTGGTTTACGGACTGGTCAGTTTCGTATTCTGGAGCGGCATCTTCCGACGCAATATTAAAAGCATAGTCCTCGCACTCATCGTTACGGTACTCTACAGTGGTTATTTCCTCGGAATAGTTCCCGGCGAGGAGGGCATATCATGGGAGAGCCACCTCCTCGGAGGTCTGGTGGGTATTTTGGTGGCGTTCATTTATCGCCGCGACCTGGAAGCAGATGAAATAGAACGACGAGAGGCACTGGCAGACAGCGACCTTGAGCTCCAGGATAAAAATTTTTACTTCCCACCCGATGTATTCGACAAAAAAGACGACAACGACAATCAAAGCTCCACAGGACACGGCGGATTTCGATGGTAGTTTGATTGGTTATTGGTTGATGGCCTTATTGGTTGATGGCGGATGGTTGATGGTTAATGGCTTCTTGCGGCGCAAACTCGATTTTGACAGCATTATATCTTTTCCCTGAGGTTGTTGATTCCCGGGATTTTCACACTCTCTGTGATCTCTGTTCCCCTGTGGTGGACCATTTTTAGTTGTGAGTTGGTGAGTCTGTGAGTTGGTGAGTTGTATGCGAAGCCCCGATAGGGATTGTTCAATTAACTGTGTCAATTTTTTACTTGCGTGATTTCTTGCCCTGATTTTTTGCTCAGGGGAGCCAGCTTGGATGATTTAAAATGCTTATCCGCGTTTTCCACAAATTAATGG
>PWJP01000111.1 GCA_003559985.1 Saprospirales bacterium | reverse complement strand
ACGGACGAGCCCCAAAGAATATTTCCGATTCTAAAAAATTGTCTGCCCCTCAGCGCGAGGAAGCTGCCGGGTGGATCAGAGAGCATGCCATCGCCTGGACAGTGGGTGTGATGTCTCCGGATGATATCGACAGGTACAACATCCTCTGGGCTTCAGTGAAAGCCATGAATCTGGCCGTTGAAAAGCTCCGGCCGGCTCCTCAGTACATCCTGGTAGATGGTAATAAATTCAGGACGGATCTGGATATTCCCTTTAGCTGCATAGTGAAAGGGGACGGATTGATACCCTCCATATCTGCTGCTTCCATACTCGCCAAAACTACAAGGGATAAAATCATGGAAGATTTGCACAAAGAGTATCCGGCATATGACTGGAAAACCAATAAAGGCTATCCCACGGAACAGCATCGCCGAGCTGTCTTTGAGCATGGAAAAACACCCTGGCACCGCAAGACTTTTACCATCAGACCACCCGCCGGCCTCAGCCTTTTTGATAAGGGTGAATGAGACTGATTTTTTTTACTCTTCTTTCCGAATCAGCTTTAATCTCAGTTCGTTTAGCTGTTCTTCATCCACAGGGGCGGGAGCGTCGATCATCAGGTCTCTGCCCATGTTGTTTTTGGGGAATGCTATGAAATCCCGGATGGAATTTTGATGATTCATCACCGCACAGAGCCTGTCAAAACCAAATGCAATGCCCCCGTGTGGTGGAGCGCCGTATTCGAATGCACCCATCAGGAAGCCAAATTGAGTTTCAGCCTCTTCATCGGTAAATCCGAGCAGCTTGAAATTTTGCTGCTGCAATTGCCGGTCGTGAATTCTTATGGATCCACCACCGATTTCAGCTCCGTTTATTACCAGGTCGTAGGCATTTGCTCTTAAGTTTTTCAATACCTCCCTGTGCGTGGAGTTCATCTTTTCGCGGTCCTATTCCGCAGGTGCGGTAAAGGGGTGGTGCATGGCGTAAAAGCGCTCTGTTTCATCGTCCCACTCCAACAGCGGAAAATCAACCACCCATAGCGGCTTGAATTCAGAGGAGTCCATCAGTTCTAATCGCCTCCCCATTTCCAGTCTGAGCTCTCCGAGTTGTTTGAGGGTTTTGTCCTTTTCTCCTGCCAAAATCAGCACCACATCTCCCTTTTCACCACCGAAGTGATTGAGCCATTCCGTCTGGGCATCGTCGTTGAAAAACTTGGATACGGTTGACTTAATAGATCCGTCCTGTTGAAACTTTGAATACACCAGTCCTGCAGCTCCAATTTGCGGACGTTGAACCCACTCGGTGAGTTTTTTCATATCCTTGTTGGACCAGTTTTCCGCTTGTGCCGGCACACATATTCCACCCACATATTCGGCTTTGTCAAAAACCACAAAGCCCTTGTCTTTCACAAGGTCATTCAGAGGTTTAATCTGCAGGTCAAAGCGGAGATCGGGCTTATCGGAGCCGTATTTTTCCATTGCTTCCCGGTAGTCTATTCGGGGAAAATCAGGTAAATCTACATCCAGGGTGGCCTTGAACAGGTGTTTGGTAAGCTCTTCAAAGGTATTTAGCACTTCTTCCCGATCCACAAAAGCCATTTCGCAATCAATCTGGGTAAATTCCGGTTGGCGGTCTGCACGCAGGTCTTCATCGCGGAAGCATTTCACGATTTGAAAATACCGGTCCAGTCCCGAGACCATGAGTAACTGCTTAAAAGTCTGAGGAGATTGGGGCAGGGCGTAGAATTCACCCGCATTCATTCTACTGGGAACCACAAAGTCCCTGGCACCCTCGGGTGTACTTTTTATGAGGAAGGGAGTTTCTATTTCTGCAAAACCCACGGAGTCGAGATACTTGCGAGTTTCCAGAGCCAGTTTGCTCCTGAAAATCATATTTTTTTGGACGGGGTCTCTGCGAAGGTCCAGGTACCGGTATTTCATTCTGAGTTCTTCCCCACCGTCTGTTTCATCTTCAATGGTAAAAGGCGGTACGGCCGATTTATTGAGTACAGTGATATTTTCCACCTCGATTTCAATATCTCCCGTGGGTCTGTCGGGGTTTTTATTGCTGCGCTCAGCCACTTTTCCCTCTGCCATCACAACATATTCCCTGCCGAGGGCCCTGGCTTTTTCGCAGAGTGTGGGATTGGTATCCATGTTGAATACCAGTTGGGTGATTCCGTATCTGTCCCGCAGATCAATAAAAGTGAGGCCACCGAGGTTTCGGCCTTTTTGAATCCAGCCGGCGAGTTTTACCGTCGCGCCGACATCCTTCATTCTCAATTCTCCGCAGTGATGCGTCCTGTAACTCATATTTCGTTTGATTTTGAGAGCGCAAAGCTACATAAAAAAGCAGGTCCGTCGTGTAGAGACACATCATTTTGATAAACCGGTATACTGCACCCGATCAATTGGATAATCTGGTTGTGGCAGAGAGAATTCAATAATAATTTATGCCGGTGAGCAGTTTGGACAACAAAATTTTGAAGATATTTGACCAAAATTTGTAAACCGATTTTCAATGACTTTTCCCCTTATAAACTGTAACAGACTACATATCAAGTCCCTTGTTTTGATGCTGCTCATCGCACCATTTTTTTTGGTATCATGCGGGGACCTGGCCAACAGATCCAATGAAAACACCACTACTGAGGGATCCTTTTTGGCATCGTATTATTTCAGTGATACCTGGTTAGACATTTCCGAGGAAACTTCCAATGCGCGGGCGACATACTGGAATCCCGAAGGAACGATGGTTTATGTGGTGGGGCGTCGCACCGACAATGTGGTCGCATACGAAGTGAGTGAACCCTGGGAGGTAAGTACGGGGAGCTATTACGCTCAGGCAGAGCTGGAAGGCAGCAACCAGCATGGCTTGTACTTTAGGGAAGATGGAGAAAAAATGTGGGTTTTTGACCGCACAGGAATATGGACTTACCAACTGGCGGAACCCTGGAACATTCAAAGCATGTCTGAAGGAAACTATACAGATTTTAGTGAGCACGTCCGAAGGGGGCACGATATCGACTTCCATCCTGACGGCAGCCGCCTTTTTATCGATGACCGCAATTTGGGGGCTGTGTTTCAATTCGATTTAGATTCAGCCTGGGATGTGTCAACTGCAATCCTTGATTACCAACTCGATATCAGCGAAATTCAGAGAGAAGTGCGCGGGCTCGAATTCATTCAGGAGGGCCGGCTGATGTTGCTGATGGATACCAGGAGAAGAGAAATACTGCAATTTGAGTTGACAGAACCCTGGGAAATCACAACTGCAGAATTTACCGGAGTTTTTGATGTAAGCGGTCAGACCCCTCAGGGCAGGGGGCTGAGTTTCAGTGGCGAAGAGGATTATTTTTACGTCACCTGCCGAAATGCAGGTAAAATTTT
>PWJP01000208.1 GCA_003559985.1 Saprospirales bacterium | reverse complement strand
TTGGAGTGGCCTATTTCAATCTGGGGGATTATGAGGCGGCAAAAATCCAGCTTAGCGATGGCATGAGTGAGAGCTCCGCAAAATCCAGCTCCGAGTATATATCGGCAAAGGCCTATCTGGGTGCAATTTTGACGGCTGAGGGAGAAATAGATGAAGGGATGCAACTGGTGGAAAATGCCTGGGAATTAGCTGCACAATCGGGTCATCGGGTTCTGTTGAGGGACGTGCTGAAACAGCGAGCCCTTTCTGCGGAAAAAGCCGGAATGCCCGAAATCGCCACAGAGAGTTGGAAATTGTATTCCGAATTGAACGAAGAGATCAATTCCGAGGCCCAAAATTGGGCAATTGAGGAGATGAAAGCAAAATTTGAGCTACGCGACAAGGAAATAACCATCGCTCTTCAAAACCTGGAACTTGAACGCGAAAAAGCGAGAATAAACAGATATATGATCTCGGGATTCTCACTGCTTTTGCTCTTCGCAATCAGTGTGGTATTCCTCTATTCGTTTTGGAAAAAAAGGGAGCAATTAAAGCTGGCAGTAGCTCAAAAAAAAGAAGCACTATCGAAAAATGAATTGTTGCTGCGCGAGATGCACCACCGCACCAAAAACAACCTCCAACTCCTGGACAGCCTCTTGAGTTTACAGGCGCGAAAAACGGGGAATGAAAGTGTCAGGGAAGCCATTCAGGCGAGCAAAAACAGTGTAGGAGCAATTGGTTTGCTGCACCACCGGCTTTACGAATCAGACGATTTAAATACAGTGGCCATGAAGCCCTATCTCTCGGATTTGGCAAAGTACTTTTGCGACGCTTTTGGATTAAAAGACCGCAAAATTGCCCTCAGGTTGGAGTGCGATGACCTGCAACTGGATACAGACCGTGCCATTCCCCTGGGACTCATTATCAATGAACTGGTCACAAACTCCATAAAACACGCATTCGATGAATCGGAGAAGGGTGAAGTCGAAATTGCACTCAAAAAAACCGATGCTCCGAGTTTGCTTTTGACAGTCAGTGACAACGGAACGGGAAGAAAGGGACAAAGCAATGGCTCAACGGGCACGGGAAGCGAGCTTTTGAAAATTTTCAGTAAGCGGTTTAACGCCCATCTTGAAAACCTGGACAACCAACCCGGCATCCGCATTGAGTTTGAGATGCCATTAAATGGAGATTGACCATGAAAAGTCTGCGCATACTGGTAGTGGAAGACAATGCCGTGGTAGCAGCGGACATTGCAGCCTGTTTGGAAGAGTTGGGTCACTGCCCGGTGGGCCCCTCATACCAACTTCAACAGGCAAAAGAACTAGTCAGGAGCAATGAACTGCATTTGGCGCTACTCGACATTCACCTCCAACAACCAATGGATGGCATTGAACTTGCAGAATGGATGTTCGACCACAAACCCGTGCCGGTCATTTTTCTCTCCGCTTATTCAGATGACATAACCCTCTCCAGGGCCCGGGAAGTGCACCCTGCCCATTTCCTGATTAAACCTTTCGACAAGGAACAACTAAAAATCGCCATTGAGATCGCGAAAACCAATTACTACTTTCCCGATTCCATGCAGCGGATTTCCCGACAACTTTACAAATTCACCCGACAACTCAATCAACCACTTAGCAAGAGTGAATTAAGCGTTTTAAAACTACTGACCGAGGGCTACAGCAACAGGGAAATAGCTGAGAAACTCTATGTAAGCGAACACACCGTGAAGAGCCATTTGAAAAAGATATTCCTGAAAACGGAGGTAAAAAGCCGCACCGATCTTCTCAGTAAGCTCAATCAATTTTAAAAATCACTCGAAAGAGGGATAAATCCAACAGACCTTTGGCGGAATTTTGCAGCAGTTAACCAACTAAAGAATGGAGGTATGAAAAAGCTGCTGAAAATTGGATTGTTTATCGCTATCGGTCTGGTACTGGTGGTGGTTTTAGGAGTTACCTATGTCAATTTTGCTCTGCCCAATGCCGGACCTGTCCCGGACATCGAGGTGAAAATAACACCGGACCGGGTGGAGCGCGGTAAATACCTCGCCTGGAATGTCATGCTTTGCGGGGAATGCCATTCAAAGAGAGATTTTAACATATTAACCGGCCCCGCTTTCGCGGGCACCGAATTTTCAGGAGGCGAGGTTTTTGACCATTCTCTGGGTCTTCCGGGGGTTTTCATATCACCAAATATCACCCCCCACGGGATCGGAAACTGGACAGATGGCGAGTTGTTCCATCTGATTACCACCGGCGTAAAACCCGACGGAAACCCCGTTTTCCCCATAATGCCCTACCACAATTACAGAAAACTGGATCCGGAGGACATAAAATCAGTCATTGCATACCTGAGGACACTGGAGCCGGTAGAGATCGATCACCCTGCGAGCAAACCAGATTTCCCGGTCAACCTCATTATGCGAACAATGCCGGAGCCGCCGGATTTGAGACCGGCACCGGACAGGAGTGATCTGATTGCATACGGGAAATACCTCTTTGATGCAGCGTCCTGTGGAGATTGTCACACCAAAATAGAACGCGGTCAATTTATAGACCCCATCGCCGGAGGTGGACGCGAATTCACACTACCCGACGGCAGCCTCCTCAGAAGCCCGAATTTAACGCCCCACCTCACAGGCCTTGGAAAGTTCACCAGGGAGGCTTTCATCGGGAGATTTAAAATGTACGCCGACAGTTCACTGGTATTGCCCAGGGTGGAACCCGGTGATTTTCAAACCATCATGCCCTGGAAATACTACGCGGGAATGACAGAAGAAGACCTCGGTGCCATTTATGATTACCTTAATTCATTGGAACCCTATGACCACGAGGTGGAAACTTTCGTCGCTTTTCAATAAAATTAGCTTTAGAAATCAAATTACTTTACCAATAAAATTCTTGATCATGGTTTTTCAAAAAAATTTAATTCTAATCGCCCTGTTGTTTTCAGCCGGAATGATATTATTTTCTTCCTGCAGCGATGACGACGACGGGGGCATGTCTGAAGAGATGCTCATAAAACAAATGCTGGACGAAGTCAGAGAACTGACAGCAAATCTCAAGACCCTGGAAGCAGCTGCGGAGGCGGGCTGGGATAATGATTTGTCAGGTTGTGTAGAGCACCCTGAGGAGGGAGGTATGGGGCACCACTATGCCAGAATGGAATACATTGACGGCAGAGTCAATCACATGGAACCTCAGATTCTACTATTCGAGCCCCACCAGGACGGGAGCTTTGAGCTGATAGGAGTCGAGTACATTGTCCCTTTTGCCATTCATTCAGCCGATAGTGAGCCGCCAGAGTTGTTTTTCCATCCTTTCCACCACAATCATCACCAGGAAATATGGGCCCTGCATGTGTGGACAGAAAAAGAGAATCCCA
>PWJP01000195.1 GCA_003559985.1 Saprospirales bacterium | reverse complement strand
TAAATAATGTTGTTTTTCCAACGGGAGCTCTTGTGTTTGGTGAAGATCTTTACATATACTACGGTGCTGCAGATGAGCGAATTGCAGTAGCCTCAGTTAGTTTGCCTGAATTGTTAAATAAATTATTAACCCCTTAAGAGAATCAGGATGAGAAATTATGATAGAGACCAAGTGCTTTTCCTTTCCTCCTACCCACCGCGAGAGTGCGGTATTGCCACATACAGCAAAGACCTCATCAATGCTGTATCCAGTAAATTCAGCCCCACCTTTGATGTCAAGGTTTGCGCATTGGAAAATAATTATTCCTCTTTGGATTACCCGTCAAAAGTTATCAGTACGCTAAATACCAGGGTGAGGGGCGATTATTTGCAGATGGCCGGGGAGATTAATACCGATGAGTCAATCAAAATGGTATTTATTCAACACGAATTCGGTTTGTTTGGTGGAAATTATGGCAACTACCTTTTCGATTTCCTTTTTGCCCTCCGCAAACCGGTTTCTGTCACTTTTCATTCCGTACTTCCCCATCCCGATGCCGAGTTGCTAAGGGCTGTCCAAACCATTGCTAAATTGGTTGACAGTATTGTCGTCCTGACGAAAAAGTCCGCTGACATTCTCTCTAAAACGTATGGGATTGATTCCCGGAAAATCTGTACAATTCCACATGGAACTCATTTAACTGAGTGGAAAAAGAAAGAGGGAATTAAAGAGGAATATGGGTTAACAGGAAAGTCAGTCTTATCGACATTTGGCCTGCTCAGCCCGAACAAAAGTATTGAAACAGCCATTGAGGCTATTCCTGCAATCAGACAAAAAGTTCCTGATGTTCTCTATCTCGTGCTTGGCAAAACCCATCCCGGGGTGGTTCAGAATGAAGGCGAAAAGTATAGAAATTATCTGAAACAAAGGGTCGCAGACTTACAGTTGGATAACCACGTCAAATTTGTGAATAAATTTCTGGACCTGGATGACCTTTTGAATTACTTGCGGGCAACGGACCTTTATCTGTTTACCTCTAAAGATCCATATCAGGCAGTGAGTGGTACTTTTGCTTATGCAATGAGTTGTGGATGTCCGATTATTTCAACCCCCATTCCCCATGCACTGGAAATGTTGGAAAATGGCGGGGGCTGTCTTGTTGATTTTAACAATCCAACACAATTGGCCGGTACAGCCATAGACTTATTGATGGACAGGGACCGGTTAGCCACGCTGAGTCACATGGGATTTCAACAGTCAAGGGCTTCCGCATGGGACAATGTCGCTGTCTCACATGCCCGGTTGTTTGCAAACCATATTTCAGATGAAAAGACTTTGCAGTACAACTACCCTGAAATCACATTAAAACACATATATGAGTTGACGGACTCCAAAGGAATAATCCAGTTTTCCAGCATATGTGAACCGGATATCAACTCGGGCTATACACTTGATGACAATGCAAGGGCACTAATTGCCCTGTGTATGTATTACAGTTATTCTCCGAAGAAGAAAAACCGGGATTTGTTGGGCACCTATTTGCGATTTATTAAGCACTGTCAACTAAAAAATGGCTCCTTTCTAAATTATGTGGATAAAAACGGTAATCACAGCGAAAAAAATTACTACGTCAACCTTGAAGACTCTAATGGCCGGGCAATATGGGCCCTGGGAGCAGTGGTGGCTAATGAGAATTCTCTCCCGGAAAATTATGTAAAATTGGCCGAAGAAATCCTGTTAAAATGCTTGCCATGGACCTTGGATGTTCGGTCCCCAAGAGCCATAGCTTTTGTGATAAAAGGTCTCTACAACTACAATCAGGTACGCCAAAACCTGGAAATAAGCGAAATAATTGATCGCCTTGCAAAGCAATTGACAGCGCACTATCAAGACGTTAGAACCAGGGACTGGAATTGGTTCGAGACTCATCTGACTTACGCAAATGCAGTTATGCCGGAAGCCATGATGAGGGCTTATGCTGAAACAGGAAATCCGGACTACCGGCTGGTAGCAGAAGAGTCCATTGCATTTTTGATCTCCAGGATTACCCATAGAGGAATTTTCCGATTTGTCTCAAACAGAGGTTGGTTGCACAAGGGAAAAGAATCTCAAATTTTCGGTGAGCAACCCATTGAAGCAGCTTATACCATTTTCGCCCTCGAGTTTTTTTGGAGGACGACAAGGGATGATTATTTTCAGCGCCTTGCCTTTAAGGCCTTTGATTGGTTCCTGGGTCGCAATCAACTGGGACAATCACTGTATAACCCTGTTACCGGTGGATGCCACGATGGACTTGAAGAGCATGAAGTTAATCTCAATCAGGGAGCAGAATCGACCCTGTGCTATGTTATGGCACGACTTACCATGGATGAAATGATAAAAAGTATCCCAGAAAAATTGGATAGAAGACCATATGAATTGAGTGACCGTATTAGGAGTAAGCGCAAAACGAATCTCGAGAAAAAGATTTTGCGCCGATATGCCAGGAAGGAGGAAAAATTCCGGAAACCGGACAGAAAAACCACTGATGATTTAAACCAGACCGGGGTATGAGATTGATACCTGGATTATAAAAGCTCGATACAAACAATTATGAATTACTGCATCCCTTTTGATCAAATTGACCTGAAATCCGTCCCGGAGGTGGGTGGGAAAAATGCTTCTCTGGGAGAACTCTATCAAAACCTTATTCCAAAGGGCATTATGGTTCCCAATGGTTTTGCAACTACAGCCAATGCATACAGGGAGTTTATATACAAGAATAAAATAGAGGGACCTTTGGCAGAAATTCTGGGTGAACTGGATACCAATGAGTTTTCAAATCTGTCGTACGTTGGTCAAACTGCCCGGGAGTTGTTTTTGAACACACACTTTCCTGGTAGCATAAAACAAAGTATTCTATCCGCATTTCACGACCTGGAAAGGAGTATTGGTCCAGGTCTTCGGGTGGCGGTTAGAAGCAGTGCCACTGCTGAAGATCTCCCCACCGCCAGTTTTGCAGGAAGGATGGAATCTTATTTAAATATCGGAGGAGAAGAACAATTGCTCGAAGCAGTAAGGCTATGTTATGGATCATTGTTTACAGACAGAGCCATAAAGTACCGCTTTGACATGGGGTTTCACAAGCTGCCTGTTGCTATATCTGTTGGAGTACAACAAATGGTGAGAAGTGATAAGGCTTCTTCAGGTGTGGCTTTCACGATTGATCCGGACAGTGGATTTCAAAACTCCATCATTATCAACAGTAGCTGGGGTTTAGGTGAGAATGTTGTCCAGGGCAGGGTTACGCCCGATGAATGGATGGTGTTCAAACCTACGCTTTTTAGTGATTCCTTTAATCCTGTTCTAAAGAGTCAATGCGGTGCCAAAGAAAACACCATGGTATATGTGGACAATTCTGAATCCCTAG
>PWJP01000043.1 GCA_003559985.1 Saprospirales bacterium | reverse complement strand
GAGTTGAACCAATCGGTCGAATTTCTCTTCCGGCGTCCCTTCGCCCGTCGCAATCTGCCGGGCGGCCTGCACAACGCCAAGCTCCGCCATTTCATCGACCTGCTTCGGGGTCAATTCGGTATCCCGGGCGAGCTCGCGAAGATTCTTCCGGGTCACCGCCTCGCCGCCAGCCAGTCGATCCCGAACGGATTCTACGATCCGGCTTTCTTCGGGTGAATGTTCCGGGCTGATTACGGACCCTGGCTCGGGTGAATCAACGGAAGTGGATGAAGGATCAACATCGGTTGATGTTTTTTCGGGGGAGGGAGGTTCGGGCGTCTCAGGAACTTCAATTCCTCTGGCTTGAAGATCTTCGGCCGAAACCGTGTCTTCTACGGTACGGCCTTCCTGCTCATCCCAGCGGGAGACATTGTAGATCGGAACCTGTTCTCCCTTGGGACCCTCTTGGAAACCGATGAATTTCGCCGTTTGGGGTGGGGCGGTGGGTTCCGCCGGAGTCTCCGTCGCCGGGCGAGCACTTTCACCCTGAACGATCCGGGAATACTCGGTTGCCGTTTCCAGTGGGATTCGTCCGAGTTCGCGGGCTCGGTCGATCATCCGGGTTGCCTGTTCAACCGTAAGTTCTCCTCGCTGAACCGCCTGAACAATGTTTTCAGGACGTCCGGCGGCGATATTCCTGGCGACATTGACGGCAGTGTCCTCGGGAACGCCCTCGATCGCTTCCGGAACAGGACGGCGAGCCGGAGCTTCCGCCGGTGGCGTTGCAGGTTGATCCGCCTCGGGCTGTCGAGGAGGTCTTGCTTGCGGTTGAGGTTCCGGTGTTGTTTCCCGCGCCGGGGGACGTGGCTCGGTGCGTGCGGGTTGCTGCTCGGTTATCGGGCGACGGCCCGGAACCTCCGGGCGGGACGGCGGGGCTTCACCCGGGCGGCCGGGAAGGGATTCCCGGCCAGCCTGGAGTTCCGGTCGCGATTTACTATGAAGGCGAGCTTGCGCCTGAACCAGGTCGCGAATGAAAGGAACCTGCTGAGTCCATTCGCGAGGACGGAGAACTTCGGCCTTCGTTTCGAAGAATGCGCTGTCGCCACGGCGGACACGATTCACGACTTCCTCAAGCGTGCGGTCCCAAATTCTCGCCTCTTCAGCGGTAAGCCTCGTTGTGATTTCTCTGCCGGGCTCCTGGCGCGTAACCTTGATCCCCCCGTCCTGGGTTCGCTGGACGCGGCTTTTCGTTCCTCTCGGCCCGCCTTTCGCCATCATGTCCCGCATCGCCGTCACTTTCTGGCCGATCTCGGGAAACCTCCGGGCGAACTCCTCCTGGCTCATCTCGATGCGACGGTAGAACGCCGGGCGAAGGGCTCGCGTGAACCCTCCGATAGCCCCTCCGATACCGGCGAATCCGGCAACGTCCATCGCCGCCTGTTCCACCCATTCACTTGCAAACTGCCCGTCTTCGGGAAGGAAGGTCGTTGGCGGGTTTGTGAGCGTAAACACGGCCCCGGCTTCGGCACCACGCGCCGCGCCTCTCCCGACTGCCGTTGCAACGTCCTCAAAACCCGACGCAACTCCCCGGGGTAACCCGGCACCCAATCGTCCCGCACGCAGTCCGGTCATTCCCGCGCGGAATCCGGGGTTTACCGTAATACCGGCAATCGAACCGGCAATCTGACCGGCGTGCTCGGCGAATCCCTCGGCTTTTTCCCGCTCGGCGGGGCTTGCACCGAAGATTTCGTTCGTCAGGGAGTAGTACGCGGCCGCTTCGGCTTTCCTCCGGATCTCTTCCGGATCCATGTCCTTGCCGCGCTCCCAATCTACTTCGAGGTCTTCCCATTTGATTATCCCCCGCGCAAGTTGATCGATCGCGGTCCCGAACGACATGTCCCAACCGGCTTGCCGAAACTTCTCAACAAAACCTTCCTGCGAGAGGTCTCCGCGTTCGTCGCGAAGCTCACGCAAGATCTCGGCGCGTTGTCGATTGAAAGCATCAACGTATTCCGGATGCCATTTTGTGACGCCGGGAGTCGCTCGCCGGGCCTCGCCTTCCATGCGGCGTTGCCGCATGACGGATTGCTCGGTCAGCGCGCCTCGCCGTCGAGCGGGCTCGTCTCTCCGGGCTCGATAGAAATCCTGTTCGTTTCGAATCCGCGATCGAACCTGCGGTCCCTTCGCTTCCCACCGGTCAATCAAGGCATCTTTGCCGGTATCATCTTCCGAATACCCGCCTTCCTTGAGGACTTTGGCGGCATCCTCCTCGTTGATCGCTCCGGCATCGACAAGGGCCTGAAGCGAGACGCGGGGATCAACGCGAGCATTCAGCCGGACCGATCCATCGTCACCGATAAAGGCAACCTGCTCGCCGTCGTATTCGACGAACGTCCGCTCGTCTTCACGCTCGGGAGGATTACCCGGATTCTCCGCCGAACGTAGCCGGACTTGCGGCGGTTCCTCTTCACCCGCTGCGACGCGCTGCCTGCGCTCGGATTCGATTTCGCGCTGCCGCTCCATCGAATGCACCACTTCTCCGGGGTCATCCGATTCGGCCGCCTTAGTGACCTCTTCACGCAATGCCGGTCGCTCCTTTTCCTCGGAAGGGCCGGTATCCTCGACCCTGTCAGGCGCAACCGGGTCGTCCCTCGGATCTTCGGGATCCGGCTCAGGCGCTGCGGGTTCCTCGCGACGTTCCCTCGGGTCTGCGCGGCCTTCGCGCCGACGCTGCTCGTCGTAGGCGGCGATCCGCTCTTCGGCCTCCGATTCAGGAATGTCGTGGACGAACTCCCGGGAACCAAAGCCCTCCGCGTAACGATGGTAACCTTCGGGCGTGGGAGGGGGGCGTTCGCCGGGCCGAAGGAGCCGGGAGGTCGGTTCGGGCTCGGATTCGGGGCGGCGTCCGGGCTCATCGAAGCTGCGGCCAGGTCCAAGGCCAAGGGCTTCCGTGTCGCGTGCCCCCGGGCTCGAAGGGCGGCTGCCTTCTTCGGCGACTCCTTCGCGATGACGCTTCAATTCAAGTTGGCGCGCCTCGATTTCGGACACCTTTTCACGAGCCCGATTGCGTTCACGCATGATCCGGTCCAGCCGCTCACGAGCCAGTCGGTATTCTTTTATCTCCGGATCGACTTTCTCCAAACGCTCCCGTGCGTCGATAGCCTTGGGCGTCGGATCGCCCTGGTCGCGTCCGGGGAAAAGCCCGCGTATGAATCCGGTTTCCTCTCCTTTCTGCTCCAGGAGCCGCCTTTTTGTTCGCGCAAACTCGCTTTGGTCGATGAGTTCCCCGGAGTCGGGATCTTCTTCGAGTTGCATCCCGTATCTCTCCTGAATCTCCTCGGCCTTTTCGTCCTGGAGTCCGATAAGCCGATTGATTCGGTTGCGTTCCGCGCGAAGCTCCTTCAGTTGCTCG
>PWJP01000257.1 GCA_003559985.1 Saprospirales bacterium | reverse complement strand
TTGCACAGGTTGTTGCCGTTGTCAAAAGTGATTAGACTGGGATCGGCTCCGAGATGTCCGATCAGTTGAACTTGATTACTTAAATGTGTCATAACGCAAAAGTTTTAATTGATGAAATAAATTTAATTACACTGCAAAGGTGAAGGGAGGCGGCCGCCGTAGCCGTAGAATAAACGTTTGTAAACGTATGTAAACGTTTGCACACTGCTAGCAGGGGGGGTAATACGACCGCAACACCCTGAATGTCAGGGAAATAACAAAATTTACCCTAAAACAAAAAAATCTAAAAAAATTAACCGTTTAGCTTTTTCAAGGTGCTTTCACCTCCAAATCCATGAAATTCCACACTTCACTTTCTAAAAAATTGGGATTGCAGGTAAAAGGGCGGCCACATGTACGCGCGCGTGGCCATGTGTATTTATGAGTCCACTCCGAAAACCTCTTTTTATTACAAATGGCTGCAAAATCCAATATCTTCGCCCCCAAAGCTTTGGGGGTCTTTCCTCAATGTAGCTATGGCTACGCCTGCGTGCAACTCGCCCGCTTCGCGGTTCAATCACTTGAATGTCCACCGGACATTCACCCTCCCCAATGCTTTGGAGAGGGATCGTTCTTTCATCTTCTTCCTCGATCTTGAATTTTTCGCTCATTTTCATGCACAAAAGGGTTTTTGGATTGGACTCATTTATTATCGCGTAGAGGTTTCAGAAAAAAATCCGGATAGTTTGTGGACTAAATTTCCCATATTTGCTCCATGATAGAGTTTGTAAAGCACACACTTTCAAATGGACTTCGGGTATTGGTGCATCGCGACAGCCTGACGCCCCTGGTGGTGACCAACATGATATACAATGCCGGTTCAAAATACGACCCACCCGAAATGACCGGCATGGCGCATTTGGTCGAACACCTCATGTTTGGCGGGTCCATCAATGCCGGGGATTTTGACTATCCACAACAAATGGCTGGAGGAGAAAACAACGCTTTCACCAATGCCGATGTCACCAATTACTACCAGGTAATGCCCAGGCAAAATCTGGAGGTGGCCCTTTGGTTGGAGTCGGAGAGATTGGGTTTTTTGGATATAAACAGGCGCACCTTTGATATTCAAAAAGAAGTGGTACTTGAGGAATTTAATGAAACCTGCCTGAACGAACCCTATGGAGATGTATGGCACTACTTGCACAATCTCTGCTATAAAAAACACCCCTATCGCTGGCCAACCATCGGAATGACCCCCGACCACATTCGAAAAATCGACATCGATGCTATCGAAAAATTTTACCGTCGCCACTACCATGCTGAAAATGCCATCCTCGTCATTGCCGGCAATGCTCAGCCCGGTAAATGTCTGGAATTGGCCGAAAAATGGTTTGCGGACATCCCGGTCGAAGGAAGTGCTTTGCCAGAATTGCCCAAAGAACCAAAGCAGACATCGGGCCGAAAGAAAGACGTTTACGCACTGGTGCCCCATGCAGCGGTCTATATGGCCTTTAAAATACCCGGAAGGCTCGATCCTCGGTTCCCGGCTATAGATCTGCTGTCTGACCTACTGGGCCTGGGCCGGTCCTCCAGACTGAATGAACAGCTTGTAGAGGAGCGGGAATTGTTCAGTACCATAGATGCCTATGTCAATGGCACCAACGAGTCGGGACTTTTCATAATAGAGGGAAAACTCAACGAGGGAATTTCCGCAAAAACAGGAGAGGAGGCAATTTGGGAAAGTCTCGAACAGGTCAAAAACACCCCCATCACCCCTTCCGAACTGGACAAATTGATCAACACCTTTATTACTACCAATGCCTTCGCCGCAACCAATTGCCTCCACAAAGCCATGAACCTGGCCTTTTACGAAAACCTCCGGGATGCAGACCTCATCAATACGGAACCACTGGCTTACAAGGCCGTAAACGGAACCGACCTCACGCGGGAAGCGCGATTGATCTTTCAGGAGCAAAACAGCTCAGTGGTGCGGTATTTTCCGGGAAAAATTTAGGTGGGTTATGGGGGGCAGTGGTGAATTGGTGAGTCTGTGAGTTGGTGAGTTGTTTTAAACCCCCCAAAGCTTTGGGGGAGAAACCGAAACCACACCAAAGAACTACCCCAAGATTCTTCATTACAGCTGAGGAGTCCAAATTTTCGCTACAAAAAATCACCCTTACCTTCGATTGATAGCAAGGAGAGAAATCGGTGAGATTTCAAAGAAAATTTCATCAAATTGAATTCCCGGGGAGAACCTGGATGGATTTAAAATACCTCTGCTCTGAACTCTCCATTGGTCACTGTGATGGCCCCCTGAGGCATAAGAGCATCATCCGGATCACCGGTGGCTTCAAATTCAAACTCGCCCTCGATAAAATCATCACCGGATGCGGTTATGGTCATGGTGCCGGTGGTTTCCCAAATAGATCCGTATTCTCGGCCATCAACACCCTCCAATTCGGTATAAACCACCCAAAAATCGCCGGCATTGGTTGTCGCGATGGTATAATCACCCGGTTCAGGTATTTCAATCTCTTCATCACTTGGTCCGATGAAAAAGCTCAAGCTGAAAGTCTGGCCACCGCCTGCTGCATCGCTCATACCAATATCAAAAATGTATGTCCCCGCACTTTCAACCACAATGGCACTGGCCAATCCGGTTTTTTCACCCTCAATGTCCCCGGAGATGGTAAAAGAGGCATTGGAGTCCGGTAGTGGACTGCCGCCATTGTCATCGTCACTGCTGCACGCTACCATAATCAAACAGGCGAGGGGTAAAATAATCCAGCTAATACTTTTCATGTCGTTAAATATTTTAAAAATGAACCGCGAAGATCAAAATTTATTCGCATATTTCCAAACGGAGTGCAGGCTGGAAATATTCATTTGCGTCATTTGGGATAACTCCGGATATCCCGCAAATTTTTACCACATAACAGCCAAGCTATCATCAAATTGCTGACACTTTTGTCATTATTTTGCGTGCAGAAATGCCGCAAAAAAATAATCACCCCCTTATTTTGTTTAAACTGTCGGGGATATGTAACTTTGCACGCGTATGAATGGCTTTCAAAAATCGCTGGTCAAACTACTGATGGTGTTTCTGCTTCTGTCGCAGGTTCACCTGTCTGTGTATGCCATTCACTGCCTCTGTACCGGGGACATTCACCTCTCGCTGACTGCCGAAAAAGAGTGCAATGCAGATGAATGTAGCCTCCAAAGTAAATCCTGTTGCTCGGATTCCGATCATTGCAGCGCGGAAGACCACAACCAGGATAAAGAAAATTGCCACGCGCCAAAAGCCACCATAGAGTTTGGTATCGATCTGGATGGCTCCCTGGTCACCAGCTCTGTTTTTGAAGCAGACAGGGATGTTCAGAATTTCACCCTTCCACTCTACATCCTCTACGGAAGTCTCAAATTACCCAC
>PWJP01000137.1 GCA_003559985.1 Saprospirales bacterium | reverse complement strand
CTTATTTCGAGCCAAAAAAATATCCGGTAAAATTTCTTTCAAAACACCTCTAAATAGGCCAAAACAGTAATGTGAAAGGCCCGGGCACATGAAAAAAGCCCGGCTAAATCAATAACCGGGCTTCCCATTCTACACTATTTAAGATTAACTATCAATCAACTTTAATCATCGTTTTAGCACCCATGAAGGAACCGGCATTGAGTCGATAGTAGTAGAGTCCCGAACTGAGATCCTCGGTATTGAGTAGTATTTCATTCACACCGGGGTAGCCCGTAGTCTCCACACTTTTCACCAATCTTCCATCCTGAGAATAAACTGTCAGCACCACATCCTCCTCGCCTGGAAGAATGTAGGAAATAACCGTTTGGTTCGTAAATGGGTTGGGTCGGTTTTGGAAGAGTTCAAATACACTTGCATCCAGCAATTCTGAAGTCTCCCCGTCGATTGTCAGGTCGTAGATATTTCCACTGAGGTCATATGCCTCCGGGTACAGACCGGCCATGTTGAACTCCGGATTATCCACTCCGGCAAAAGTACTTTCTTCGGCCTGGATGAGCAGGTAGAATTCCGCAATATCATTTGAGGCATTTACGCCCTTGCCGTTGTACCAGCTCACATTCAGCATATCTGATCTCTGGTCAATGTGATATCTCATTTGACCGGCATTCAAGGCACCTTCATCCGCCATTTCCAGTCCGATAATACGCCCAACTCCAAATTCAACAGCTAAGCTAAACTGGAAACCGGTAAGTCCTGCCATATCGTCCAATTGTACAGGCATGGCAATAATTCCATCGGCTCTGTTTTCTACAGTGCCTAATTCAAGTGCGTATTCCATTCTGGCTGATCTCGACTCAGCGGTATTGGTCGGATTGAGGGTTTCATTGACATCTCCCACTTTCACGGCCACCCAATCCTGATCGAACCAGTTTCCAGTCAGTGATTCGTACCATCTGGATTCCGGGATTTTACCCTCGAACGGATTGGCCGGGTTATCAAAGACGTAATCTTCCGGTATAAATCTCCAGGAAGAATTGCCCTCAAAACCATCTCGCGCTCCCACCAGATTAGCCTGTAGGATAACCAGGTCGAAGGTGGAAATTACATTGTCTGCATTGATATCCGCCGCTATGATCTTGTAGGGGGAATCAAGTTTTTGCAGACCGAGAATATGCTGCTGAATATGAACCATATCCAGAGTACTTACGCCGTCGAGTTTATCTCCATCCTTTTGCGGAATAACTCCCACAGACTGTCCGGCCGGAATATCCAGGCTGTAGTTTCCAAGTTCATCCGAGGTGGTAAGGTTGTATTCGTATTCTATACCATGCAACTGCATATACACCTCGCCCACCGGTAGTCCATACTCAGTGGTTATACCACCATGTAGGCCTGCTAAACCACCTGTGTCAGGTACGATTTCGACCAAACCATCGAGGTGTAGAGCATTTACAGCCTGGGCCATCTGAGTAACTGTAGAAACCTCGATGATAGTCGGACTGTTACTGAATACAATATCTGCTTCATCTCCGGGATTTCCGGTAATATCAATGTTTACACAGACTATTTCTTCGCCATTTGATATATTTATTCCCAAGGGATCGAACCAACTGTAAGTCAAAGTGTCACCAATCACATTGGAATTGAAAAGTCCGGATGAAAGTCCAATATTGGTCATACCGGTAATTTTGAATACACTGGTATCCGCAGAGAAAATAGACCCCTGCAATCCAGCTACATCTTCAAAGTTTTTAACGCGAACCGGCAAACATACGGATTCTCCCGGCTGAGCAGCAATCGTATCCAGAGCAAGCGTGATTGGTTCACATGTGCTCTGTCCGAGCAAGACATTTACCCAGATGTTACAGCTTGAAGAATTTCCTGCCTGGTCAGTTGCTGTTAAATTCACCATGTTAAAGCCTATCGAATCACAGTCGAATTCGGTTTTAGACGCTCCCAGCGAATCAATTCCGCAGTTGTCCGAGAACATGAATTCAAAGTCGCTTTCCTCAAGAGTTGCCATGTTGTTATCATCCAATTCGAGGGTGAGATCGACGCAATCAGCCACAGGAGCTTCCTCATCATTCACCGTAACCGCAGTGGTGCATGATGCGGAATTACTAGCAGCATCCGTGGCAGTAAAGGTCACAATGGTCGTACCCACCGGATAGGTGCCTGATGCATCCTCTCCACCGGCATTGTGGGTATTTTCCACAGTTACCGGTTCTTCAGCACCGCAACCGACATCCACGGTTGCTTCAGGAAGATTGACAAAAGCGCTGCACTCCGAGGCATCATTGGTCTCCACTACGTTATCCGGGCAGGTAATTGCCACTCCGGGACCTCCATCTCCACTCACTTCCACGGTGGTCGTACATTGAGAACTATTGCCCTCACCGTCCACGGCGGTGAATACTACAACCGTGGTGCCCACTTCGTATTGACCGGATGCATTGAGACCTCCTGAATTAAAGTTATTGGAAATCTCGTCAAGATCACAGTTGTCACTTACAGAGGCAGACACAGAAACAGTGGCAAAGCATTCGCCCTCATCTGCATCATCAGTAACCAAAGCTGGGCATGTAAGTACGGGTGGCAGGTTATCTTCCACCTCTACATTGATTGTACAGGTAGCACTATTGCCACTTTCGTCTTCTGCTGTCAAAATCACAGTATTAGATCCTATATCATCGCAATCAAAACTGTCTTCTGACGCTGTGACCTGGTCCACACCACAGTTGTCAGTAAACATGGCTTCCAGCTGAGCGGAATTGAGTTCTGCATTTCCGTCAGCATCCAATTCCAGGGTAATATCACTGCAATCAGCTACGGGAGCCTCATTATCAACGACCTCCACACTAACCGTGCAGCTCGCAAAGTTCGAAGATCCATCAGTTGCTGTAAAGGTCACCGTGTGGATTCCAACAGAATAGTTACCTGAAGCATCGGCTCCTCCAGTGTTGAAATCATTGATAATGGTAAGCGGATCGTCCACTTCACAACCGAGGATCAATTCAGCACTGTCCAGTGAAACCTGAGCACTACACGCTCCCATTTCGGCATCTACCACCTCGTCAGCCGGACAAACGACCTCAATTTGATCTACATCGTCGCCTGTGATTTCCACAATGGTGGTACAGGAAATAGATTCACCTGCCGAGTTGGTAGCGGTAAATACTACTGTGGTGGTTCCCACTTCATAATTTCCATCGGCATTAAGGCCTCCATTTGTAGCTGAATTAACTACTGTTATATTGGTATCGCAGCCAATGGTCAAATCGGCTTCCAGTTCGATATTCGCAAAACACTCACCCTGGTCCACGTCGGCTTCTACCGATTCGGGGCAATCCAGTGCCAGTTCATCATCGCCGGTAACCTGTACTGTGTAAGTACACTCTGTTTCGTTGCCACAGGCATCCT
>PWJP01000092.1 GCA_003559985.1 Saprospirales bacterium | reverse complement strand
CTGATTATCTTATTTATCATTTTGAAGATGAGACAGTATTTATGGGGGGAGTAAATAATGGTATTGATCTATCCTTTATTGAGGATCGGTTTAAAGGAATTAAGAGATTAGGGGGTCATATCCATCTTCAATCAGATAATTATATAGGAACTCCCTATCAAACTCGATACGATGAAATAGGGCAACAGGGAAGAATAGCTGTAATCGGGGATGAAGGATTCTCTTATGAAGAGCTTCCTATCTATTTGAAATATGCAGATATTGATTATAGTCGTGATCTTAAATATCATGAAGGGATTTCTTTAATCCTTACAGTAAAAAATGCCCCCTCAATTAGGTTAGCTTATGAAAAATTTAGCCAAAAAGATGTTTTTATAAGAAAAGTAGAATTACAGATTAATGAAGAGAGAGATGTTTCTGGGGAAGTTTTAGAAGAAAAATCTTTAAGAAAATTGATGGAATCTTTTGTAAATAGGAATAAAGTCGATAAACAGACTTCTTCCTATTTATTTGAACTATTATAGATATCCTAATAGGAAAGGAGAAAGCTTATGCCTTCAGCATATGTCAAGAGTTTGTCACGAGAAACTGGAAAATCAGAAGCAGAAATAGAAAAATTATGGAATAAAGCAAAAGAAATTACTGCTGAAACTTTCAATAAGAAGCAATCAGAATTTGGATCAAAGGAATATAAATATACAACTGGAATAGTAAAGAATATGTTAGGGATTCGGGAAGAACTTCTGGATCCTTCAAAATTCTTAAATTCAAATATGGATGCAGATGAATATTTAGAATCAGTTGTAGTTTCTTCTAATTTTTCTATTGGTCATGTATTTGCACCAGAATCAGGAGAATCTGAAATTGAGGATGACGAAGACTATGAAATAGAAGCAAATGAGCCTGAAGGAAATCCTCGAGGGGAAGAATATGAAGAATTCCCAGAAGAGGAACCTTTAGAAGATGATGAACCTGAAGAAGTAGAAGAAAAGAAAGAAAAGAATTCTGATCAAGATTATCCAGTAAATGAATTAGATGATATTATTGACAAATTCAGTTAACTTAAAATTTCATGAGGGGGAATTTTATGGATGATGTCTCTGAAAAAATTGTAGTTCAATATATGTCCTATGTAGATGAGATGATTAAAGCTCATAGGCAAATTGGCGATATTATCAATGAAAAAAATGAAGTCACTCCGCAGAGGATCAATACTGCTTTAGCTCTTTATTATAAAGTTCACACAACAGTAATTGCTGAATATCAAAGACAGAAAATCAAATATGAAGCAAAAGCTCTAGAATATAAAGCCTGGGAAGATGAACGATTCCAAGAGGCAAAGAAGGTAGTGATTGATTCTTATGAAGAAAAGAAAATTAAACCTTCAATCACTGAATTCCAAGTTCAATTGAGGCTTAGTAATAAGGAAGAATATCAGAAAAGGAATTTGGAGCTAATTGAACTTGAAGCAAGAATGAGATTTATGCTTAGGCTCTTAGAGGGTCTTAATCGTTATGATTCTATTCTTACTACTATGTCATATAATTCAAGATCTGAAATGAAATCCCTTTCTTTGGATGAGAGGATGAATGCTAGCCCTGAAGGGGTTTATAAAAATAGAATAAGAAGCAGGGTTCCTATCAATAAGTAAAAGAGGTAAAAAATGGAAGTTGATACCATTTCTAAAAAGGATTTCTATCAGTCGTGGCATTTTTTGAATTCTCATTCAAAGTTTAATACAGAAGAGTTTTGTTTCATGGATTGTCTTGATGTTTCAGTTGTAAAGGTAAATCCAGAAACAAATTCTATTGATGATGACTTTTCGAAAAACACCAAAGTAGAATTTTGGTTAGAATGTGGACCAAGAGAATATTGTGAAGATTTTGGAAGAATTATTTCTACACATGATCCTGATTTAGACTGTGGAGGAGAAACTTTTGAAGAAGCAATTATAGAATTGGCAAGATTTGTAAGTTGTTATTATGGAGAAATTATTAATCCTGAATTTGTTATGGAATATCCTGAAGAACTTGAAGATCAATCTTTAGTTTCAGAAATTCCTGTTGGTGTTATTTTTGAATTTAAGATTATTGATCCTGAAAAAACTTGGGGTATTGGTACGGTTTGTCCTCATTGCTCTAAGGTTCAAAATTCCAAAACTATTATATCTCTGGAAGAAAAAATTAAATCAGAATTGATTGTGTTTCTAGATTGTGACGATTGTGGTAGAAATTATCATATTAATGTTAAAAAGGAAGTCTAATGAAAAAGTATGATTCGACAAAAGATACTTTAGATCATATAGAAAAAGTAGAAAATATGATTAGGATTATTACTCAGGAACTTTTTTTAAGATCTAAAGATCATGATGCCAGTAAATTGTGTTCCCCTGAAAAAGAATGTTTTGATATAATAACTCCATTGTTGAAGACAACAACTTATGGAAGTCAAAAATATAAAGATACTCTTAAAAAGATGAGGCCTGCAATAGACCATCATCAGAAAAACAATAGACATCATCCTGAGTTCTTTCCTAATGGTATAGAAGGAATGAATCTTGTAGATCTTGTAGAAATGATTTGCGATTGGAAATCTGCAAGTGAAAGACATTCTGATGGGGACATTTATAAATCTCTTAAAATGAATCAAGAAAGATTCAATATTTCTGATCAGCTTTTATCCATTCTAAAAAATACTATTGACTTCCTAAAAGAAAAATAATTAATCCTAAAAAATAAGCTTTTTTTATCCTTTCCCACTATTATATCAAGATGGTTTGATAGGAGAAAAGGTTTCTAAGAATTAAATATAATTCCTAAAAACAACTGAGTACATATACTGGTTAATCCTTTTGTATATCATACCAAAAATTTTTAATTTTTGAATATGTGAGGAATGATATGCGAAAAGAAATGCGTGAAAAAGAAAAGAAAGCAGAAATGATAGAAATGCTTTCTGAAAGGAATGATAAGGCCGACCAGTTGTTTGAAAAGTGGTGCAAGAGAAGTGAAGTTGGTAAAGGTCTTGACAAGCTGTATGAAGCTGATGTTGTAAAGGGAAGAGCAACTGCTCTTATCCTTGAGAATCAGGAAGCTCATTTATCTAAGCTGACTGAGACTCAGATTTCTAACAGTTTCTCTACCACTCCTGAGAATGTTCTCAGAGTTGTTCGGTTAGGATATCCTAATTCAGTTCGTGGAGAGTTGTTTTTGGAATGGGCAATGGAAACTGCACGAGATTCGATTTACTATTTGTCTCCTGTTTATGCTTCTGCTAAAAGAGGTTCCACTCAGGGAGATACTTACCATGAATCTCCTGCTTTCCGGTATGCTTCTGAAATAGAAGAGGATGTAATCGGTTCTGGAGATGGTTCAACCACTACGTTTGGTACAACTCTTGCCAATACTCCTATTCGTCCTTATACTGTTCGCCTGTATCT
>PWJP01000134.1 GCA_003559985.1 Saprospirales bacterium | reverse complement strand
CCACTGCTACGAAATCATCCACATCCGCATTGTCCACGCCAAAGTCCACTTCGATAGTGACATTGTCGGGACAGGTGATGGTGGGATCTTCTTCGTCGTTAACGGTTACTGAGAAGGTGCAGGTGTGGTCTTCATCATTTGCATCTGTAAAAGTATAAGTTACCTCTGTAGTGCCTACAGGATAAATTCCTGATGCACTTTCAGTGCCAGTAAAATCATTTACCAAAAACGGATCTAAAACCTCCGGAGTTGCAATAGCGACGTTATCAATTAACCAATAGTATGCCCAAGAACCAGTATCATCGTATTCAAACTTAAACTTCACTTCATCTTGTCCTTGAACCAGACTCGATATATCAATGGCTTCTGAAACGGGAATAAATTCTACAGTGGGAAAACCAGAAAACGAACCTTGAGTGCTTTCATAAGAGATTAATTCAGTCCATGAAGCACCATCGTCCACACTAGCATAGACTGTGGCCACAGACGAGAGATGCCTGTAAAGGTGGTCAAAAGTTAAAAAAACATCGTCATCTAACGAACTAACATCAAAATTATCTGATATCAGGGAAGCAAAAACATTACCAGCTCCTGAACCAGCATCATCACTGTCTATTACGGCAAATCCACCGGAAAACAAATCAAGAGGTACCAAATCACCTGTTCCATCCTGAAATTCCCAGACAAAACCGGAGCCCGACTCATCAATATTCTCCCACCCCGCAGGCAAAGAAACATCATCAAAACCTTCAATTTCAACCACATCAAATTGAGCTTCTGGTACTTCACAAAACTGACCAAATTCAGGTAATTCTTCAATTTCCACATCTGCAGAACACTCTCCAGGATCAGCAGATACTACCACATCATCCGGGCAAGTGAGTTCACAAACAACAGGAACAACAGTCAAAACGTGCTCTCCGGGAGCTGTAGTTGCAAAAGACGAAGAGACTAGAATGTAATATTCAACACCTGCCTCAGATTGGAATGAAACTTCCGTCCTTCCAAATGCACAATCTCCTCCGGTATTATAGTCTCCAACCACGCATTCAAGATTGTTGCAATCACCTGAAAAAACAGCTATTCTGTTATTGTATTCTGTATACTCATCGCAGGTATGGACAAGGAGTTCATTGCCATCTCCTGTGATTTTATACCACACGGCATTAAATCCAATATCACCAGAACCTAAACCGCTTCCGCAGGAGAAACCAATGGTATCATTGGAAGAACTATTATTATATCCCTCTGTAACGGATGGGATGCCTACAGAAATAGCATCTGCACAAGCATCATTTTCCGGAGGACAATAAAATATTACGCTTTCTGCAACTTCACAATCCGGGTTTCCTACTGCATTCAGGAAAACCTCCACTTCAATTGCACTGGGGAAGGGACCATAAACAAACTGACCGATATCCGATACAGTCATTTCCATGCTGTTAAGGTCATTTGTTATAACAAACTCATCTTCCGACCCTAAATCATCAATATCAATGAGCACATTGTATTGGTCGTTGTCACAATCTCCTTCAGTATCAAAACTAATATCCGGAGGAAAGCAAGCCTGTTCAGATATATTTAAGGTAAAGTCGATGGCTGAGGTGTTAGATTCCCAGGTAGAGACGACTACAAAATACTCCGTTCCCGGATCAAGTACTATACCTGGAAGTGAACGCGATGCGCCAGTTGTAGCGGTATGCCGGGCCACAATTGAAGAAAAAGGACACCCTTCAAATAACCACAAAGCAGCCCAACCATCAGGAGAGAATGTCAGCTCAAAATCTACTACCATTGAATCGGTTGGTGTAATTGAAAAAACAGCATCCGGCCCACTGAGATAGCTATCCGCTCCTGTTCCATCAGCATATTGTTCGCCACCCGTTGGGGGACGATCAGAACCTGTATAATTATTTCCAAAATTCTCAGTATTGGATGAAATAGTAAATGGAAGTTGATTGGGTTCAACAATTATAGGATTGTCACAGGTATCCCCTGCATCCAGGGTAAAAAATGATATAGAAGTCCAATCACTCAAATCTCCATCACAATCAGATTTAATGTAAAATGTATAATCAACAAATTCATCGAGGTCCTCCAAGGTAGCAGATAGCGCAGAAGCAGGTAAAGTACCACTTTGCTCGAGACCACTGGGGCCACTTCCCGGATCGCCATCGGTTCTCAATTCCCATTCGTAGTTGTCCTCATTGTCGAGAATTGATTCCGCCCAGGAAAGTTCAACAAAATCCGCACCTACATCATCCACTGACAATGAGGTGGGGGGATTGCAATCCGGAATTTCATCATAGAAAACGGTCAACTCCCAGGTTCCATCCGGAACAAATTGATATGTTGTGTTGCAATCCGTCGGAGTACCTGGCCAGGTTCGACCCACATGCAGCTCCACATCAAAAGTTCCGACGGCATTATTTGCAAAGGAAATATCAGTCCTATCGTAACTGAATGTTCCAGCTGACGCACCAGTACCGGAAAACACTTCGGACTCACCAGCATCCAGATCAGGGGAGTACAACCAAGACCTCTGCTCTGACATAAAGGCACCACCTTGTGCGGTAATGTCGTAAGAGACATCCATTCCAGTCACAATATTACCTGCAGGAATATCGACTGTCAATACTCCGGGGCACTCTGAGAAATCACCTAAACTAGTGAAGTCCCTATCCGATTCAATGTCTCCTAAATCATATGTTAGGGTAATTGATCCGGCTTGCCCATCCATGGACATTGGCATTGCAAGCATTGCCGCAATTAGCAACACACCTGACATGCCCATAAAATGTTTTAATAGCTTGTAATTTTTCTTCATAATCTTAAATAGTTTTGTTTGTTATTTCTTCCAATTAGAATAAAATCAGGGCGTTAAGATAAGAATAAATTATTATCTAGCAATAATTTTTGACACAAAACAACGTCCTCAGGAACAGTTAAAGAAATTAACAGCTTTAATTTAAGTTGAATGTCAGCATTGTACATATATGTTTTTTTTTATTGTAAAATTTAAAACTCGATGAATTTACACAAAATCAGGATTTTAACATCGATAAATGGTTTATGTGACGACCCTTCCCGACTCAGCGAGAAAAGACAAAACATCCATGTAAATCAACTGCTAAATCTGGCTTGCGCTATTAACTTTTTCTCATGGTACAGGCCTTTTGTAAAGCTTACTTTCCTATCTTTCATCCTGCTGATGGGAATGTCGTCCACAGTTCCCCTCTTTTCCCAATCTCCCCTTCAAACAGAACTCCATACCAAATGGCAAAACGGTGCGGAATACACCCTGGAAATGGCGCGCATGATGCCTGCTGAAAAATACGACTTCAGACCGGTGGAGGAAACCATGACTTTTGGGGAGCAACTGCTTCACATCACTGCCAACATGGATTGGCTGGGATCAACCCATCTGGATGCCAAACCGCATTCCATGCTGCT
>PWJP01000211.1 GCA_003559985.1 Saprospirales bacterium | reverse complement strand
CACTCCTGGGAACATTTTCAGCGATTTGAACGGGCAGGTTTTCAGTCTTCATGGGTTGGTCTGCCACCATAAAGGTCATCTTACCGGAATTGGGATCGACCCTGGTAAAGCGGAAGTGCAGTCCTGCCTCGGGAATCATAGTTTTGAAATTGGATTGCACATTGTCCCTGATCATATATACGGGTTCTGTCCGGTACTCGGCTCCGGTTTCGGTATTGACCACCTCGAGGATGGCTGATAGGGCGATATCCCCATCCCGCTCTTCATACGAAGGATGCCAGGGTTCCTGATTGACATCCAAAAAGGTGATTTCGTATTCATCGTATTGGAAGCGCTCTCCTCTCTCGACCTGGAATTCTGTATAGGTCAGTTCTTTCTCGGTGTGGAAAAGGTCTTCTATCAGGGTGTCTGCCAGGTGAATTCTCATGTTGAGGGGGTCGATTTGCTCCGGATACCTGAATACAAAGGAACCCCTGAGTGCAATACCCGGCAGGGCGGTAAATGCACTGTCCTTATCCAGCGAGTGAACCCTCATTTTCAGTGTGAGGGCGATATCGTCCTCTGCAGAGCTTTCCTTGTCGGGATGGAGTATGGAGTGATGTATTTCCTCCAGCACGATGTAGTGACGGCTGGTAAAGGTAGTATCACCCAGATTCATATAATAGGTCTCAAACCGCAGGGAATCCTCTACCGCTTGAGCTGACTCCAGGTCTATTTGCTGGGCTGGAAGCCGGGCGATGCGCGTAAAAATATCGATAAGTGGTTGTCGCCGGATATCCGGGTTTGCCGCTTCAATTTGGGTAAAGTTTTTGTCGTAAATCACGTTTGGACTCAGTACGAAACTGTCCAACCCACGCCCCTCCTCGTCAATTTCCACAAAGCGAATATCAAAACTCCTTTCGTTGCCGTCGAACCGATCAGATTCGTAAGTGGCAATGTAACCGCGCATAAATATCGGCTCATTTTTTATGAGGACAATATTTCGCAGCAGGTCTTCGTCTTCCATGCCCTCCAGCATGCCACTTTGGGCAAAAACATTGGAAGAGACGTAGGTCTTGTTGATCCCGGATGCCATAATTCCGATGATCATAGTGGCAAATCCAATGTGTGCAATAGCGGAGCCGGATGCCTTGAGATTTCCCTTTATCCTGAACAGCAGGTGATCCATATTTACAATGAAGGCAAAAAGAGCGGCAAAGATCAACAGAATATACTGCCATGCGACAACCTGTATCCACTGGATGGTGGCCCAGGTCAGCAGCGCGGTGAGCAACAAGGCGACACCTGTCTGGGTGAAAAACTTCTTCCGGTAATTCACCCAGTTTGCCCCTCGATACCTCAGGTAAATGCTGATTCCCGCAAGAAGCGCCATAAGTGAAGCTATCCAAAGCTGGTGAGCATTGTAGTGCTCTATGGGGTCCTCAACCACCCTGGATTGATATAAGGGATCAAAAAACTGCATAATGGCGTTCATTACCGGCAGAGACGTGGAGTAGGTGATTAGTATCGAACCGATAACAATGACCATACTGCCAATGAACATCCAAAATTCCCTGGAATTCCAATCTTCCTCCTTTTTCGGATTGGGTATTTCTCTGTAACGCATGAAAAAGAGGGTGAGACCCAGGATCAGGAAAAAGAGGATGAAGAATATGAGTTGATTCTCCAGACCCATCTCAGTAAAGGCGTGTACCGAGGTGTCTTCCAGAATACCGCTTCTCACCAGATAGGTGGAATAAACGATGAGGCAAAAGGCCAGAATATAAAAAACCATCGTGGCCCGGATCGAATGGCCGGTGCTTTTTGCGATCAAATTGGTGTGTATCCCGGCAATGATAATAAGCCAGGGGACCAGCGACATATTCTCGACCGGATCCCACGCCCAATATCCACCGAAAGTAAGAGCTTCATAGGCCCAAACGGAACCAAGTAGAATACCTGTTCCAAGTGCGAAGCCGGCGAAAAGTCCCCATTTTAGTCCGGGATCCAGCCAGCCCTTGTAATCCCTGCGCCATAGACCTGCCAGTGCAAAGCAAAAGGGAATGGATAAGGCTGCAAAGCCCAAAAAGGTCACAGGCGGGTGTATGGTCATCCAGTAATTCTGCAAAAGGATATTGAGACCGCTACCCGTAATCAACTCCAGGTATTCTGCATTGGCGAAAATAGGGGCATCCTGCACATCCCGCAGTAAAACGGTAGGATTGATGCCCAGCTTTGATTCTCCATCACCGAAAGGCAGGTAGGTGCCCAGTATTTTTGAGGTGAGAAATACCTGTATGAGAGATAAAAAGGTCATGACCGCAGGCCTCCAGTGTCCCCCTTTCCAAATTATAACCCAGCCCAGTATGATGTGCCAAAACATCCACAGGAGAAAACTCCCCTCCTGACCTTCCCAAAAGGCCGAAAAGGTGTATTTAAAAGGCAGGTCATCAGATACGTGATTGAAGGCGTAGGCGTATTCATACATGCGGTTGAGCATGATGTAAAAAATAACCGCCATCAAACCAAAAATGGATACACCGTGAATTACATAGGACCAATTGGCTGTCCCAAGCCAGTTTGAAACCGGGTTTTCACGCTCTTTTTCCGCCAGGAAGTAAGCAATAGTTGCTCCGATTGCACTTACAAAGGAGATTATTATCAACAAGTGACCCAACTGACCTGGCCAGAGGGTTTCACCAATGTACTGTATTTCGCTCATGGAATGGAATTAGGTTTCTGACCTGACGAGAATCTCGTCATCCTGATATTTACTGGGGCACTTCATCAGCATTTCGCGCGCGACGAAAGTGCCATCCCTGAATCTACCCGTAAGCACGAGCTGTTCAGACATTTCAAAGTCCTGTGGTTTTTCACTCAGCAATACAACCTTGCGCTCATCGCCCTCCTCATCTGTCATGTAAAAGGTAAAGCGGTTGGGGTCAATTTCAGGGTTGTACACCATCTCCTTGTCCTTGGATAGGTGTCCGATTATTTTCACGTTTCTTTCATCTTCCAGCAACTCGGCCTCTGCAAAGGTGTAATATGTGCCAAAATCAGTGCTGGTAAGGACAAAAAGTAGTACTGCTCCTGCCATCAAAACTCCCGCTACTATGTGAATCTTTTTCATGTCTTTATATTTTCTATCAATATTTGACGGGAGTGCCCTCACTTCAATCAATTCCCTCGCTCCCCTTATTATATCGCGGTCCCGGACCGTTTTTTTTATTCAATTACTGTCTGCTAATAACCCGAGCTAATTTTTTTTAACGTCCTGTGAAATGGACAGACATAATTAAAAGATATATTGTGGGTTTAATTAATATGTCGTATCTTTATACAAAATTACGACTTGTACATCATTTTTTAGAGAAAAACGGCTTTTTTCGGTGCTTATTGGCAGCGGGATCAACAATGGGTTTCCAAAGTAAATTGGTGACCTTTTTAACCCACTGTAATTTAATGCTGTCACGGGGATTTTT
>PWJP01000004.1 GCA_003559985.1 Saprospirales bacterium | reverse complement strand
TTGTCCGTAAGCCAGCCGTTTTTGGAAAAAGTCCTTACCATGGAGGCAAACCTCTGATCTGACTCCCTTTGTTTTGACCTGAAATACCGGTGCAGTTTGATTAGGTTTTCAGAAGCCTCCGGAAGGATATTGCCCTCGGGATCGAAGGTCCGGGATAATCTATTCAGTAGGTCGGGCTTTGTTTCTAATTGCTGCAAGATGCGGATGGTTTCCGGGAATTCTTCCGGCTCCTCTATTTTTTCCAACAGTGCAGTAATTCTGTCTGCAAATTCGAGGGCGGTTTTAACCAGTAAAAAATGCTCCACATCATATACGTATCCCTCAATATGGATAATTTTCTTCAGAGGGGCGATATCTTCATAATGGTGGATTCTACAGTCAGAATAGAGCCTCGACAACAAAGCCCATTCTGAGATGAGGCTGAGACTGCGGGCTATGAACCTTTCGTCAGAGGAAAATTGCAATTGCTCTATACGTCTGACACCCGGCTCACCGGCACAATAATCGGCTATTATTGCCCGGACTTTATCGAACTCCAGGGTACTGTCAATTCCGGTGGGTAGCGTTTTTACTTTTTCAGTGGTCAAACTGTTATATTCCTTTAGTGATTAAGCTGTGTAGTAAACAGGTGAACGACTTAAAAATTTTGCAGAACTGATTGGAGTAAGTGGTTCAATTTCACTAACTGCCCTTCTCCCATTTGACCTCTGGCACTTCGTAGTCGTGTGATAAAAACCTGGCCAGGGTGAAAAAGTAATCTGACAGACGATTGAGATACTGCACGTTGAGTGCATCGGTTTCATCCTGGTGCGCCAAACTAACAACCCTTCTCTCGGCGCGGCGGCAGACGGTCCTGCAAATGTGAGCTCTTGAAACGTTGGGGTGCCCCCCCGGAAGTATGAAGTTTTTCAGTGGCTCCAGGTCTTCCTCCATTTTGTCTATGCATTTTTCCAACCACTCAATATGCTCCTGGTCAACCCCCTCAGTGCCTTTTTTCTCATCAGGACTTGCGAGATAAGAGCCGAGGTCAAATAGTTTATTTTGAATCCTTTTCAGTTGCTCCCGCAGCTCTGCCTGTTCAAGTTGATCGCGCAATAACCCGGTGAAAGAATTGAGTTCATCGACTGTTCCGTAAGCATCAATTCTGACGTGGTCCTTTGAGACCCTCTTACCACCGAAAAGGCCGGTCATGCCTTTGTCTCCGGTTTTTGTATAAATCTTAAATCCCATTGGTTATATGTTTTCTGTAATTAAAATTCATCTCAAACACCTCAAATTAGGCAATTTATATATTAGACATAATCATAGTAAAAAAGACAGCTATCTGCATATTTTCATTGACCAATAATTGATAAGACCAGTTTAATTTGTCCGAAAGTAGCGGACGCAAGGCATTGCGCCCCTACATCCGAATTTATTCAAATCCTATCCCCTATTATCAACTTCCTACTTTCCGAACTTTCTACTGCCAAATAAAACCTCTTATGGGATAATATAAAACCATAATGCGGATGAAAGGCATTGCGTCCCTATATCCGAATTTATTCAAATCCTATCCCCTATTATCAACTTCCTACTTTCTAAACTTTTTACTGTCCGAACTTTCTACTTTCCCACTTTCAACTTTCTACTCCTGTATCTAATAATTTTTTTACATCCTGGTTCAATTCATCAGTTTCTACTACCCCATCTCTGAGTTTGATAATTCTGTGGGCGTGTTCGGAGATGTCGATTTCGTGCGTGACCAAAATGATGGTATTGCCAGCCTGATGGACCTTCTCAAAAATCTCCATAATCTCATAGGAGGTTTTGGTATCGAGGTTTCCGGTGGGCTCGTCGGCCAGAATAATGCTGGGGTTTGAAACGAGCGCTCTGGCAATGGCAACGCGCTGACGCTGTCCACCGGATAATTCATTGGGTTTGTGGTGGGTTCTATCCCCCAATCCAACGAGATCGAGGACTTCTAAGGCCCTCTCAGTCCTCTGTCTCCTTGAAATCCCACCGTAAACCAGAGGTAGCGCTACATTGTCCAGCGCACTCAATCTGGGAAGGAGGTTAAAAGTTTGAAACACAAACCCAATCTGACGATTCCGTATTCCGGCCAGTTCGCTGTCCGACATCCTGCTGACATCCTGATTGTCGAGAATGTATTTTCCCGATGTCGGACTGTCAAGGCAACCGAGTACATTCATCAAAGTGGATTTTCCCGAACCGGAAGGCCCCATCAGGGCGACGTACTCGTTTTCCATAATGGATATGGTCACCCCGTTGAGGGCTTTTACCACCATGGTTCCCATTTGATAGGTCTTTTTAATATCTTCGGTGCGGATTATTTCTTTAGAATTGGCGTGCATATTCTATTTTTTATAAAAAATCTTGAGTTGAAGGCAAAATTTTACTGAAAGGATAATGAGTCAAAAAATAGTCTGAAAACCGGAATCCCAGAGGCTGCCTAATTTTTTCAACTGCAAGATAAAGTAATGAACGATATTTTTTTTGAAATGATGGATGTACGGGTGTTTTTTTTCGTCCAATTGCTCCATTTGCTACCTTTGTGCATCTATTCACCCCTTTTTTCATGCAATTATTAACCGAGACCATGTTATTTCCTCCCGTGGCTATTTGGGCAGCTGCTGTTCAAAATGGCGGCTGGCTGCTGGAAACTCATGAGAACTACCAAAAGGGAGGCTACCGAAACCGATACTATATAGCGGGCCCCAATGGCCCTGTGCGTTTGACTGCCCCACTGGAAAAAGGAAAAAATGACAAAACCCCTATTTCCGAGGTCCGCATTTCCAGAGATGAAAACTGGGAGCTTCAGCATCTGAGAAGTATTCAGACTGCTTACGGGAAAAGTCCCTTTTTCGAAGATTACTTTCCCTCTTTCAAATCACTTTTTGAAAGCCGGAAGGAACTCCTGTTAGAACTGAATGTGGAATCTCTGACATTGACAAGGGATATCGTCGCCCCAAATCTATCGCTTGAATTCACCGATGCCTGGCAATCGGATTACAGCAACAAGCAGGATATCGAAGACAAAAGAGGCATTTACAAACCCAGTTTGCTTAAAAAAGCCCGGATAGCAAATCATTATCCACAAGTCTTTGAGGACAAGTTCGGATTCCAGCCCAATCTCAGCATTTTGGATCTGATATTTTGCCTGGGACCGGAAGCCGCTACATTCTTAAGGCGATTTCCAAGGGAATGATAAGCCCGGGAAATTGGTTCAATGACACCAACGTGTCAAAAATCAACTCAGCAACTCACCCCTTCGAAACTATTTGACTCAATTGGTTTCAGAAGATTAATTATATTTACGTTGTTATTTGCTAACAAATCAAACCGGAGAGAAATGAAGAATGTATTTATTGGGGTTCTGTTTTGCAGTCTGAGCATATTATTTTTTGCCTGTGAGACAGAGACCGAAAGAGTTGACTTTGAACCTATCGCAGTAGAATACCCGGAGACTAAAACCGAGGATGTGGTGGATGACTACCACGGGGTGATGATTGAAGATCCGTTTCGCTGGCTGGAGGTGGATACTGCAGCCGATGTCAAAGAATGGGTTACCCTTCAAAACGAAGTCACTTTTGGCTATTTGGAGAGTTTGCCTTTCAGAGACAGGATCAGCAATCGACTGGAGGAGCTGATGGATTATCCGAGGCACAGCGCTCCACGAAAAGTGGGTGACTACTATTTTTTCAGCAGGAATGACGGTCTCCAAAATCAACCGGTCATCTACAGAAAAAAAGGCCTCGATGGAGAACCCGAGGTATTTATCGACCCCAATGAAATCAGTGAGGAGGGCCTGGTCTCTATCAACCTGCTCGGAGCCTCTCCAGACCACGAACATATCGCCTACGCCAGGCAGGAAGCCGGTTCTGACTGGGTGACCATCGGCGTGTATGAAGTGGAAACCGGCGAGGAGTTGGAAGACAAACTCGAATGGGTAAAATTTTCCGGAGCGAGCTGGGACGATGAGGGATTCTACTACAGCAGATATCCCGAACCGGAGCCGGGCATGGAACTCTCCGCCAACAATCAGTTTCACTCCATTTACTACCACAAACTCGGCACGCCACAATCCGAGGATATTTTGGTACACGAGGACCGCGACCGACCTTTTATGTACCATTTCACCTACCTGACCGATGACAGGGAATACGTTATCATGCATGCGGCACCGGGTACGGATGGATACGCGACCTATTTCAAGCCCAACAACAGAGATGAGATGGAATTCCAGCTTCTGTTTGAGGGGTATTCCAATAAAAACTCAGTAGTTGATCACGTAGATGGGCGATTTCTGGTACTTACAGACATCGATGCGCCCAATTACCGTCTGATCTCAGTTGATCCTTACAACAACGACCCGGATGATTGGCAGGAAGTGATTCCCGAGAGTGAAAATTTGCTGCGTTCTGTTAGCACGGGAAGCGGCTATCTTTTTGCTCACTACCTTGAAAATGCTATGAGCAAAGTGGTTCAATTGACCCCTGATGGAGAAAATCCGGTGGAAATCTCCTTGCCGGGAACAGGGTCTGCATCGGGTTTTTCCGGCACACCTGACCAGGAGGAACTGTTCTTTTCCTTCTCCTCTTTTCTCTACCCATCCACAATATTCAAATACGACCCCGAAAGTCATGATTCGGAGGCATTTTTTGAGAGTGAACTGGCTTTTGACCCCGATGATTTTGTGGAGCGACAGGTGTTTTACGAGAGTCTGGATGGCACTGAAGTACCCATGTTTGTAGTTCACAAAAAGGGTCTTGATTTGGATGGAACAAACCCTGCAATGCTCTATGGTTACGGTGGATTTAATATCAGTTTGACCCCGTCATTTTCCGCGAGCAATCTGGTTTTACTAGAAAATGGAGGAGTTTATGCCATGGCTAACATACGCGGTGGAGGAGAATTTGGTGAAGAGTGGCACAAAGCCGGTATGTTGGAAAACAAGCAGAATGTTTTTGACGATTTCATAAGTGCTGGAGAGTTTCTTGTAGAAGAGGGCTACACTTCACCTGAAAAGCTCGGCATGATTGGAGGTTCAAATGGTGGATTACTCGTGGCTGCATGCATGCTTCAAAGACCCGATTTATTTGCAGTAGCCATACCACGTGTAGGAGTTCTTGACATGTTGCGCTATCACCAGTTTACAGTTGGGAAGGGCTGGATTCCAGAATACGGTTCAGCGGATGACCCGGAGCAGTTTGAGTTTTTGTACGAATACTCGCCCCTGCACAATGTCAAGGAGGGCGTTGAATACCCTGCAACACTCATAACCACTGCAGACCACGATGACCGTGTAGTGCCGGCACACTCCTTTAAGTTTGCCGCTGAATTGCAGCGCAATCAAGGGGGTGATGCACCAGCACTCATAAGAATTGATACCGATGCAGGTCACGGTGCAGGAAAACCCACGTCAAAAATAATCGAGGAGCAGACCGATATTTGGTCATTCTTCTTCTACAATACAGAAACTATGGTAAATTATTAGTAGGGAACTTAATTAGGCCAGGTATGAAAAAGGGCAATAGTTGGTTCAACTATCGCCCTTTTCTTTCTTAATCATTTCTCAAATAATCTTTGAATAAAATTTGAGTTCGATTACATACCTACAAACCAGTCAACCCTCATTATGTTGCGGTTTATAAAAAATTAACATCTGCCGCAAAATGGACCGGTTTACAAAAGGTGCTGTACCGAATTAAAGACTATCAAGCCTTCAGGTCCATTTTTTTATACACATCAATTACCTCCCTGACATGTTTGGCGGAGGTATTGAGCAGTTCCATTTCACCCTCATTGAGGTCGAGTTCAATGATGTCCACAATTCCCTTTTTACCCAATTTAACGGGTGCACCAATAAACAAGTCCTTAAGCCCGTATTGGCCGGTGAGTTTAACACAACAGGGGAAAATGCGATTTTCATCCCGAACGATGGTTTCGACCATCTGCGCTGCAGCAGCACCTGGTGCATACCATGCTGAGGTTCCCATTAATTTAACGAGTTCACCACCACCCTTTTTAGTTCGGTCAACGATGGCGTCCAGCTTGTCCAATTCGATGAGTTCAGTCACTGGGATTCCTGCAACAGTTGTATATCTTGGAAGAGGAACCATGGTATCGCCATGTCCACCCATCAATACTGCCTGTATATCTTTAGGAGAAACACCGAGTTCGGTTGCCAGAAAAGCTCGATACCTTGCGGTGTCCAAAATTCCGGCCATTCCAAAAACTCTGGAAGCATCGAGACCGGCAGCTTCATAGGCCGCGTAGGTCATCACATCCAGCGGATTGGAAACCACAATTATGATGGGATTGTCAGAATACTTTAAAATATTGGAAGTGACCTGATTTACAATTTTGGCGTTGGTCGAAATGAGGTCGTCTCTTGACATTCCGGGTTTTCTGGGAATTCCGGCAGTTATTACCACAATATCAGACCCCTTGGTTTCGGCGTAATCCTCGGTTCCCACACAATACGTACTGTAGTGATTGACCGGGGCCTGTTGCCAGGTATCGAGGGCCTTTCCCCTTGCGAGGTCTCCTTTGATATCGAGAAGAACCACTTCCTTTACGACATCGCCAAATGATAGAACGTTTGCTACTGTTGCGCCCACATTTCCGGCGCCTACTACTGTTACTTTAGCCATGATTTAGATTTTTTTGAACCGCAAATGTAAGGAAAAGCCCAAAAATCAGTTAATTATATGAACACAGTTTAAAGTTATTGAAGCAGTTTTTGTCGAGACTCTGTTTTGAATTAACTTTACATTTTCTAATAACAAATCAGTACAATGAGTAAAATATTTACCCGGATCGGAGTTCTTGCAGGAGTTTTTGCGCTGACCATTACAGGTTCCGCCTTTTTATTTGGCCAGGAGGCTACCGATCACGACCACCATCACTGCGGCTACCACTCTACACCAGAAGAAATTGAACGCCTTGAAAACAATCTCAGGATAGCAGAAAATCTGGACATCAGGAGGTCTGGCAGTACAATCTACGTTCCCATTAAGTTTCACTCCATCAATCGTCTCAACGGAGAAGGAGGGGTTCGAGAGCCCGACATTATTAATCAAATGTGCATTTTAAACGAGGCATTTGGTCGCTACAACATCCAGTTTTTCATGAAGGATCGAAGTATAAATTATATAAACAACCAGGCCGCCTTTGACAATGCAAGTGGTGCAACTGCAATACTTTTGGGCGCCCAGGACAACCGTGCCCTTAATGTTTACTTTGCACAAAACACCACTTCTGGAGGAGGCGGAGGTTTTACTCTTGGATATTACGATCCAACCTATGATTGGGTGGTGGTAAGAAATGACCGAGTTAATTCATCTTTTGTACTGGCCCATGAAATTGGACATTATTTTAGCTTGCATCACACTTTTTTTGGTTGGGAACAAGAGCCCTGGGATGAAGACATTCACGGCAATCCAGTGACTCAAATTCTCTCACCGGGTGGATTTAATCAAGTGGAGCTGGTCGATGGCAGTAATTGCACCAGTGCAGCTGACAGAATCTGTGACACGCCACCAGATTACAATTTCGGGTTTGGATGGACCGCCGGAGGAGGTTGCGGACCCTTTAATATTGAGGTATTTGACCGGAATGGAGACCTTGTAGAGCCTATGCAAAATAACTACATGGGTTATTTTTTGAACTGCAATGACTACGAATTTACACCCACCCAAATCGATGTTATGATCGCTGACTTTATGTCCCCTGCACGCGATCATCTAAGAGATGGATTTGGTACTCCTGATACGGGAGTCATAGAAAATGAGAGCGATATAACAGCAATTAGTCCACCAAATGGTGAAGAATCGGATTTTTACGATGAAGTCACTCTGGTTTGGGATGAGATACCCAATGCCACTTTTTACTATCTGGAGGTTTCAGAAATCCCCTTTTTCGGTGTAAGTCTGGTTGAAACTGTACTGGTTGAAGGTAATTCCTACACATTGAGCGGTCTGGATGAATTGGAGACTTACTATTGGAGAGTCCGGCCACTCAACGACACTTACTACTGCGCGGACAGAAGTCCAACCTTCAGCTTTATTACCACGGATGTAGGCGTTTCAGTAGATGAAATAAGCGAGTCTGAATTCAGTATGCGACTCCATCAAAACCCGGTGCCCTCCGGAACCGATCCGTCTGTGATTATCAATAACGAATACGGAATGCAGGATGTGCGCATGGAGGTTTTTTCAGTCGATGGCAAAATGATTTTGTCCAGTGAAAAGAATATACCGGTGGGATCACATCAACGCATTCACCTCAACACCGGAGTACTGGATGCGGGAATGTATTACATCCGAATGGCCAGTGACAAAATGCAGCGCGTAGAACCCTTTATCGTTCATTAATCAATACAGATGATCAATTTTAATAGCTTTTTACTCTATACCGGAGTAGCATTGCTCACTCTTCTATTATCAACTCCCGGATATTCCCAGGAAATTCACAGTCAACCGGAGCACTTTTGCGCCACACCGCCGGAAAGGGATGAGCGGTTGAATTATTACCAACAAAATTTGGGCAACTACCGCTTTCTTACAGATGACACGCAATTTATTCCCCTGAAAATCCATATTCTCGGACGAAACGATGGCACAGGCTACACCAGCCGAACGATGGTCGAGGAAGCTTTTTGTAAAATGAATGAGGCTTTTCAACAAACGGGGATACAGTTCTTTATCAAGGGAGAAATAAATTATATTAATAATACGGAATGGTACAGCCACTCTTCCTTTGGTCCCGGGAGTGAAATGATTCTGACCAATAATGTGCCGGGTGCCCTGAACTCCTACATTGTAGATGTTGCAGCCGGTGCATGTGGGTACTATTCACCCGCCACTGATGGCGTGGTTCTGGCCAACAACTGTCTCGACCCTGCAAATCACACCTGGGCCCACGAAATCGGCCATCAATTGACCCTTCCTCACACTTTTTTTGGATGGGAAGGAACCACCTACGAACCTGATGAACCCACTCCTGAGCGAATTTGGTTTCGCGGTGGATGGGTCGATGTTGAGAAAATGGATGGTTCAAACTGCAGGGAGGCCGCAGATGGGTTTTGTGATACTGCCCCCGATTACCTGAGCTTCAGATGGGGCTGTTCTGCCAATAACCCTCTTGGAATTTTCCTCACAGACCCGCTGGGTGAAACAGAAAGAGTAAACGGTGCTAATATAATGTCCTATTCTTCCGGGCCATGCAGACACGACTTCTCTGAAGAGCAAACACAGGCCATGCGAATGAATATTTTACTGGACAGACCGGATCTGGTAGATCAAACTATTGAATATGGTCCCGTAGCACCTGAGGTCAACATCATTCATCCGACACAAGACGATATAGTTCAGTATGACGATGCATACCTGAAATGGGAATCAGTACCCAATGCCACTTATTACCGGGTACAGGTTTCTGCGCTTCCAATTTTCACCAATTTGTTGGTGGACGAAGTGGTTCAGGACACTTTTATGCAATTACCGCAACTCATTCTGGAAAATGAACACCTGGTGAGAATCAAACCGCTCTCGGAATTCCAACCCTGTAATGACTTCTCTGAACGTAGAGCATTTATAGCTTCAGAATTGTCCAATACGGAACTGTTTCCGGGAACCGATTTTAAAATGAAGGTCGTAAATCCTGCGAGTCTGAACCGGGGTGTTGATATCGAACTGAAAGGTCTTGAAGAATCAGACCTTCGGAGTGTCAGGATTCACCTGAGTGATATTAATGGCAGGCTGGTCTCGCAATTAGAAAGTCAGCAATTCACCGGGAATAAGGTCCATTTCGAAACCGGTCGCCTTGCAGCGGGAATTTACGTGGTAACACTTATCACAGAATCCGGCGGATCGATTTCTGAAAGGGTAATTCTCCAGTAATTCCTGAATAAATCGGTTGTAGAGTTTTTCCGGAAGCCTGCCTTATTTAAGAGGCATTGAATCGCGAAATATTGACTTCCTCAGGAATCTCGAAGTCATCCATTTGAAGATATTCAGCCATTACTTCAGACCAATAGGGTGCCCAGGAAGCACCCTTTGTCCCCAATCCATTGAAAATATACAGGTGTGTTAATTTGGGATGTCGGCCCAGTAAGGGCCTCCTGTCTTTTGTAGCGGGTCTTATCCCGGCCCGTGGCTCGAGAAATTGAAAATCCGTGTTGAGCGTACCACTCAGTCTGGCAGCGAGTATTTCCTTTGCCTCAGGATCAGGCAATTCATCATCAAAAAACCAATTGTTATGTGCTCCAATCCAGTACAGACCATTGGCTTTAAGCGGCACCACAAAGGCCTTCCCCTTGATAATGAAATCGGGCACTTTCTGGGCAAGTTCGGCAATAAATGCCTGCCCCTTGCTCAATTTAAATGGAAGATGCTGAAAATGCTGCAACCGGGAGTCTGCAGCACCCCCACAAAAAATAATTTTTTCAAACTCGATATCCGCCCAGGAGTAGTAACCATCAGTCGTATAGCTCACATCATCCAGGGAGAAATCCCCGATTTTAAGTTTTTGATTCTCAAGCAACCAACTTCGGTAGTTGATTAGCATATTACTGATATCCAACTGGAGTGAGGTATTGACTTGAGCAGTATTCACCGCATCAACGAGAAGTTCTTTATCATTAAAAATTTTGGAGGGCTTCCCGACAAGTTCAGCAAATCTGGGGTCATTCAGTTTTTCACTCCATTTCCCTGCCTGTTCATTGTCGTAGAAAACATTCAAAACGGGGTGCTCATAGAGAATTTTCGTTCCGAGGAACTGCCCCAATTCGCTGTAGGTATTTCTCGCTTTTCGGAGAAGGTCTTCAAACATCCACGAGATTGTAAATCTCCTTCCCGTTATTGGATTTATCAACCCGGAACCGGCTCTCGAGCAAGCCTTCTGAAGGCCTTTATCTACTATAAAAAAGGATTGCCTGCGTTTGTGCAATTGGTAAGACAAAAGCGTACCTGCTATGCCCTGACCAACGATCAAATACTTGACTTTCATGACTGTTTATAACGGTCCTTATTCGGAAAAATTAGGAATTTTCCTAATTTGTTTGTCTCCAGATCAACATTAAAAGACTTCAAATCATCGAATGATGCCGTCAAGATTACCGGGGAAAGAAGAAGGAGAAGCCTCTTTCATCAGCAGGTATATCTCTTCGGCAACGTCCTCGGCCGAGGGTTTGCAAAAATAATCACCATCAGAACCGTAGGGAGATCTGTTTTCTGTCGCAGCAATAGTCAAAGGCTGTGAATCCAGGTAGAAATATCCACCCTGCTCCTGTAGCACTTTTTGCATCATGTAGGAAGTAGCACCACCGGGCACATCCTCATCCAAAAAGACAATGCGGTTGGTCTTTTTCAAAGATTCTACTATGCTGTGCTCCAAATCGAATGGCACGAGGGTTTGAACATCAATAAGCTCCACCGATATGCCCACTTCTTCAAGTTGATTGGCAGCATCTTCAGCAATGCGGCAACAAGAGCCGTAGGTAACCAATGTAACATCCTCGCCTTCGCTCAGCACCTCAGGTAGGCCCAGTGGCACAGTAAATTCGGCCAGATTTGTGGGGACTTTTTCTTTTAGTCTGTATCCATTCAGGCACTCAACGATGATGGCCGGATCGGAAGACTGTAACATGGTGTTGTACATACCTGCAGCCTGAACCATATTCCTCGGCATAAGTACGTACATTCCCCTAAGGGCATTAATAGTCATCCCAATGGGAGATCCCGTGTGCCAAATCCCTTCCAGTCTGTGACCTCTGGTGCGAATAATGAGCGGGGCCATCTGTTGGCCGTAGGAGCGATAGCGCAAGGTTGCTGCATCGTCAGTGAGTGGTGTCAGACCGTACATCAGGTAATCCAGGTACTGTATTTCAGCGATGGGTCTCAATCCCCTCATGGCCATACCCAGCGCCTGACCAACTATGGACCACTCTCTAATCCCCACATCAAAGACCCGATCTTCCCCGTATTTTTCTTGCAGACCGGAAAACCCCTGGTTTACATCCCCAATCTTGCCTACATCTTCACCGAAAGCAAATAAGGCCGGGTCTCTCATAAGGGCGGTGTCAAAAAACCGGTTCAAGACTTCATAACCGTTTATAACTTCAGGTTCATCCCCAAATTCTGGGTGGACGACAGGGACTTTGAGAGCTGATTTGGACGAGTTGCTGTAAAGGTGCGTATGGTATCTCTCTTTACCAAGATCGCGCTCGGATTCAATGAACTCTTTTAATTGATCGATTGCGCCACCACTGAGTTCAGAGCAAACAAGGTCCATTTTTCGCGCAAACTTCAAGATTTCGTACCTCAGTGGGCTGAGCGCAGTTTTTAGGCCGGATGACAATTGTTGAATTTGATCAATGTCCGGGTTTTCTTTGGCGATATTGGCAAAAATCCCCTGGAGTTCTCTCCACTTTTTCTTTACAGGGTCTGAGAAATCAGCCCACGCCTGTTTTTGCGCATTTCTGACGTATTTTTTGGCCTGCTTCTGAATGTCTTCCAGTTTGGCCTCATCCGCTATACCATTTTCCACCATCCATTTCCCCAACTGGGTTATACAGTCATACTCCTTTTCCCATTCCAATCTCTCCTTGCTTTTGTATCGCTCGTGGGAACCTGAAGTAGAATGTCCCTGAGGCTGGGTGCAATCCTCTACGTGAATCATGGCCGGACGATGAAACTGGCGCACTTTCTCTGTCGCCACCTCATAAACCTCACACAATTTGGGATAATCGTAAGCTTTGACGCGGTAGATATCGATTCCATCCGCATCATCGGTTGTGGCAAATCCACTCATAACTTTTGAGATACTGCCTTTGGCCGTTTGGTAATCCCTGGGGACCGAAATACCGTAACCGTCATCCCAAACACTGACTGCCAGTGGGACACTTTCCACCACCGAGGCGTTCATCACCTCCCAAAAAATCCCCTCTGAAGTCGAAGCATCTCCAATGGTACAAAAAACCACTTCGTTGCCTTTTTTGGATAAATTGCTAAGGTGTCCAAGGTCATCGGAATTTCTATATTTTTTTGATGCACATGCCAGACCAAAAGCTCGAGCCATCTGACCTGCTGTGGGAGAAATATCAGAAGAAATATTGTATCTCTCTGTGTGATCCAACCAGTTGTCATCCTCATCTATCAGGCGGGTTGCAAAGTGGCTATTCATTTGCCTACCGGCACTGAAAGGATCGTTATCCGGGTCACTGTATAGTTGGGCAAAATACTCTTCAACTGTGCTGAGACCCAATGCAAACATCAGCGTTTGGTCTCTGTAGTAGCCAGCTCGAAAATCTCCCTTTTTGTAAGCCTTTGCCATGGCCACCTGGGGCACCTCCTTACCATCGCCGAGAATACCGAATTTGGCCTTCCCGGTAAGCACCTCTTTTCTGCCGAGAATACTGGCTTCGCGACTGATGCAACAAATCCAATAATCACTTATCACTTCATTTATGAAATCAC
>PWJP01000245.1 GCA_003559985.1 Saprospirales bacterium | reverse complement strand
CGTCCAGAAAGTTGACACCACCAACCAACATTTTCTTAAATAATCTCCCCGGGAAAGATTTACTCTGTTGGGTGTTCACGAAGGAGCTAAGCTTGAATTGATACCGCTGGAAAGAGGATGTTGCGATTAAGCTGTCCTTCCTGTATATGCGCAAGCTGTACTGGCGTATATTTTCAGGCAGTACCCGGCAAAAAGCAGCCAGCAGATGCCACGGAATTTTTGGTCCATTTTCAGAATGCACAATGGAAGACATATTTAAACCTTCACTGCCGCCGGTATCTGATACATGCTCGCAGGACAGTAACCGGCAGTCAAAGCGGTGTCCTTTGTGATCAAAATTCCAACTGAAAGATGAAGACTCTTCGATGGCGTCCCTGTAATTTATTTTTGATACCTTCGTCTTACTACTACTCAAAGGATTTAATAATTTACAAAATTATGAAAAAACAGTACTTCAACCCGGATGACTTAAAAAAGTTTGGAGACATTACACAACACCAGAAAGAACTGGGCGAAAAATTTTTTGAATACTACGGCTCGGTCTTTAAGGACGGGGCACTTACCATGCGGGAAAAATCGCTGATAGCCCTGGCCGTAGCCCACACCATTCAGTGTCCCTATTGCATAGATGCATTCACCACCGGTAGTCTTGAAAATGGAAGCGATGAGGAGGAGATTATGGAAGCAGTACATGTAGCTGCAGCCATAAGAGGTGGGGCATCACTCGTTTTTTCCGTACAGATGATGGACCACGCTAAAAAAATGTCGATGTAAATCAAACCAACCCATGGGAGTTAAGCAACGCACAAAGAGCCTGAAGGCAAAAAAGAGCCAACTCAGCAACACATTTTACCAACTCAAAGTCCTCAAAAAGGGAGTTGAGTCCGGCAATGGAAAAGGGTTTGCGCCATTTGATCAAAAACTCGACGAGCACAATTTACAATCCCTCCGACCGGATGGCATCGAAATTTTTCAACTCAACATCGGCAAATTGTGCAACCAGACCTGTTCCCACTGTCATGTGGATGCAGGACCAGATAAGGGGGATGAGATGATGACCAGGGAGGATTTGGAAACCTGTCTTGAGATTATTGAAAAACACAAAATTCCCACGGTGGATATTACGGGTGGTGCACCCGAGATGCACAGCGAATTTCGATGGTTTGTAAGAGAGTGTTACAAACTCGGAGCAGAAGTGATGGCCCGCTGCAATCTCACCATTATCGTTGCAAATAAAAAATACCACGACATACCGCAATTTTACCGCGACCACAAAGTGAAAGTAGTTTCCTCACTACCCCACTTTAGCGAAAAAAGGACCGATTCGCAGCGGGGTGACGGAGTTTTTGAAGACTCGATAAAAGCTTTACAATTGCTAAACGAGGTGGGTTACGGCAAAGAGGACTCAGGGCTAACCCTGGACCTTGTTTATAATCCCACCGGTGCCTATCTGCCCGGCAGTCAGGCAACCCTGGAGCGCGAATTCAAGCGAAAACTCAAGCGGAAGTTCGATGTGGATTTCAATAATTTGTACGCCATTACCAATCAACCCATCAGCCGGTTTTTGGAGTACCTCATCCATACGGAACAGTATGAATCCTACATGGAGAAATTGATAAATTCCTTCAATCCCGCCACTGTAGAAGGGCTGATGTGCAAATACACCCTGAGTGTGAGTTGGGATGGTTGTATCTACGATTGCGACTTCAATCAAATGTTGGACCTGAAAGTGGACGCCCCGGGGCAACACATTTCTGAATTTGACCCCAAAACGCTTTCTGAGCGAAAAATCATTACCGGGCAACACTGCTACGCCTGCACGGCAGGAGCAGGTTCCAGTTGCGGAGGGGAAATATCGGAATAAAGCAGGCGAAAGTGCTGTATTTTTTCATCTAAAGTCTTTGAGATCAAGTTGATAAAACAAGGAGGGCGGAAAATCAGTTCTATCACTGTATCTTTGAAAATCGAAACCGGGTCCTGAAATGACCATCACCGGATTTTCAATCAAAGACCAATTGATACACTGAAAAAACAAGTACAGAAGAGATGAATAGATTACTGTTAGCAATTGCATGCGTATTTTTTCTAAGTCAGTTTAGCACCACCTCCCTTTTCGGACAGGATCCTGTGGCAAAACAGATGTTGGAGTCCGTGAAGGAAAATGTCCTTTCGGAGGCCAACTGGAAATTCACCTTTGAACTGAAGGTTCGCTTCCCTGAAATGGAGCCCGATATAATCGAGGGGACACTGCATCAAAAGGGGGACCACTTCAGGGTTGACCTCGGAGAGCAGGTTATAATCAGCGACGGGGAGTCAATTTGGACCTGGATAAAAGACTTCAATGAGGTGCAAATCACCGAATACGAAGATGACCTGGACGAGATGTTTATGAGTCCTGCGCAGATCGTCCAGATGTACGAGAGCGGAAAATACGAATACCAGCACTCCGGCAAGCAAACCCTCGACGGAAAAGCCTACGATTTCATCGAAATGAAACCCACCGATCCCAGAGCTTCGGATTATGTCAAGATCAATTTATTGTTGGATATGGACAACCTGGTTCCAGGCTATGCGGCCATTATCGCCCGGAATGGCACCGTTTACGAACTCGCCATCAGAGACCACGAGCGCGGAGGCGACTTTCCTGAAAATTTATTTACCTTTGACCCGAACGACTTCCCCGGAGCCGAAATTGAGGACCTCCGGCTGAACTAAAGCCAGTTAGAGTCATGGGAATAAAATCGGTGTTAGCCAGACCCTTTGCGGCCTGGACAGCCAAAAGCATTAAAAAGGATGCCGCCAATGGGGTAAAAATTCAGGAGAAACTACTCCAAAGGCTGCTTGGGAAAGGTGCAAAAACCGCTTTCGGAAGTAAACACGGATTTTCTGAAATCAAATCTCACAGAGACTACACCGAAAAAGTTCCCGTGCGCGGTTACGAAAAGATTCGCCCCTGGGTGGAGCAGGTCATCAATGCTGAAAAGGACATTCTTTGGCCCGGGCTACCCAGGTATTTTGCGAAGACCAGCGGCACCACATCCGGTCAAAAATACATCCCCATCACCACGGACAGTCTTCCCAACCACTTTGGAACGGCACGCAATGCAGTGTTTAATTTTGCCCACCAAACGGGCAACTTCGACTTCATAGACGGGAAAATGATATTTCTCTCCGGATCACCCAAACTGGACAAGACCAACGGCATACTAACCGGCAGGCTGTCCGGTATTTCCAACCACCTCATACCTGGCTGGCTAAAGCGCAACCAATTGCCCTCCTACGAAACCAATATCATTGAAAACTGGGAAGAAAAACTCGAGCATATCATTGACGAAACCCTCGTCGAAGATATGCGACTAATCAGCGGCATTCCCCCCTGGGTTCAGATGTACTTCGAGCGCCTATTGGAGCGAACCGGCAAATCCACCATTTTGGACATATTTCCCAATTTTTCCCTCTTCGTTTTTGGAGGGGTTAATTACGAACCCTATCGCGCCATCATGGAAAAATACATAGG
>PWJP01000028.1 GCA_003559985.1 Saprospirales bacterium | reverse complement strand
TTATTTTAAAACTTGATGTCACAAAAATAGGGAGGAAACGCACAAACACATTTCCTCCCTTCATAATATATTCTTAATTGAGGGTTAATTATCTCTGAACAAGTATGCGACCTGTCCAAACACCTTCTTCGGAAATGACGGTCACCAAATAATACCCCTCATTGTAATTGGAAACGTCTAATTGAAACTCTTCCGTTCCATTATCAACGTCAAAGGAGCTCATCAATTGCCCCTGCACGCTGTGTATAAGAACTTCATTGGTTCCGGTTCTTTGAGCTTCCGGCAATCCGATATTGACAATGTCCCTGGCGGGGTTTGGATAAATTCCAAGACTCGCAAGGTCGTGTACCTCGTTCACATTGGTAATCAAGTCCAGCATAATTACAGTACCGTCTTCAAGTGCAGCAAACAATCCAAATGGGGGCTCATCGTCACCCAAAAATCCAGATGCAAAAACTACCATTGATTCTCCTTCAAAATTACTCAGGGGCGCAGAAAAAACAGCCACATCATCCAATGGCTCCTGGCTGAGTCTTACAGCGAGTTGCCAATCCAGAGCGGGAATCTCAATTTGCCCTTCAAACTCTCCGAATGAGAGATCCTCTATAACGCCTATCTCTTCGTCATCTGGATCTAAAATACCGATATTGACATCAGGCACATCCGGTGCACCGTGGAAAACCAGAACATTTGAAAATCCATCCTCTACGTCCAGAATAATATTGTCACGCACCTCAAGGTTGAATGGAACATCCGGATCACCGACAATTCCATTTGCCACTGCTACATAATTTACACCCGGCAACAATTCCAGTTCAAATGTGGCAATTATTTCATCTGGACTGTCACTTGGTGATGGGGCGACACCTATTACGTTCTCGCCAGAAGGCAACTCCAGATAGGGAGTAGCTGTTCTAAATTCAAAATCTTCCAGTATTTTTTCATCTCCGAGCCACAGATCGACAGTGGGAGAGGGTGAATTGTGTATCACCTGAACGGTGGGTGCTTCCAGCGCATCGAATTCAACCACGGTTCCATCTGCAAAAGCAGCAAACAATCCAAGTCCGGGCTGTCCATCAGCAGGATCTGCCAGACCCGAAGCAAAAACCATAGCGCTTTGACCAGCCAAACCTTCTAATCCCAATAAATAGGAATTAATGAGGTCCTGGGTTGCTGACACAGATAAATCAAGAATATAGTTTCCGGGGGCAGCATTGATATAACCTGTGCGCTCTCTGTACTCCAGATTATCTGCAGCAACGAAATCGGGCCGTATTACTGCATCTACCGGGGGTGCATCAAGCGATCCGTGATACACAAAGAATGAAAATTGGTCCGGTTCCAGTGCCTCTGTTACTGAGGCGAACAAATCAGCAGAAAAGGGAGTAATATCATCTCCCAGTATTCCACCTGCTACCAAAATAAATGCATCATCCGGGTCCAATTCTACATTAAAGCTGGCAAATGCATCATCCACAGAACTACTTGGTGACTCTGCGATTGCAATATTTGTCGGGACTACGGCAGGAACTTCCAGGTAGGGGGTAGCTGAACGATATGCAAATTCCTCAAGTGCAAGCTCTCCGTTTATATAAATATCCACATCGGGGGATGGTGAATTGTGTATAACCTGCAATTCTGCCGTAGAAAACTCTTCCAGAGGCAAAACAAATCCATTTGGAAAAACAGCCAGTAACTGAAATCCGGGTTCATCACCATCCGGGTCCAGAAAACCGGTGGCTACAACAGTGGCACCCACATCTGCAGCCTGACTTAGCGGTGCAGAATAGGTATTCAAGGGCTCAGCTTCACCTGATGGGGTGACATCCAGGGTGTAAAATGCCGGTGCAATAGTGGCGTAATCCGTAAATTCTCCGTAGCCAAGCTCAGTAATTTCGAGACCAATAGGATCGGAAGAAATATCGACCAGGGGCGCATCCGGTGAACCGTGAAATACATTCACATCGACCTGACCCGCTGCCTCGGATACAATTCGGGTATCTTCGTTGACCACCAGATCAAAAGGCACATCGGGATCTCCCACAATTCCCGTGGCTGCAATAAAATAAGTTGTATTGCTTTCAAAGACAAACTCCGAACTGAAAATAATGTCATCCGCACTTGAACTCGGATGTGGGGCAACTCCGATTTCATAAGGAACATTGGAGAAAAATTCTAAATATGGAGTGGCCAGTCCGTATTCATACTCTTCGATTACCAGCTCATTGTTCACATAGAGGTCAACAACCGCTCCCGGAGAGTTGTGAAAGACCTGTACACCGGCCTGAGCAATCTGTTGCAAGGGAAGTACAGTTCCATCCGCCAATACCGCAAATAGACCAAAGAAAGGTTCTCCGGGGTCGGGATCGATAAAGCCGGAAGCCATAACCGTTATTGACTGCCCCTCCAAACCGCGCAGGTCAGCAGCGTAAGAGATTCCAAAATCATCTCCATCGGGAATAACTGTTAAATCAAGGAAAACAGGAGGTACGGAAAGGTATCCTGAAAATTCCGCATATTCTAATCCCGGGACTATAGACTGACCACCGGATTCTATATCTACAGCAGGGGCATCAGGCGATCCATGGAAAGCCATAACATCGACCATCCCGGAATCCTGAGCCTCAGAAAGTGCAGGAGTAAAGACCTCTAAATTAAATGGACGCAGACTATCTCCAACTATCCCATTTGCTACAATGATGTATTTTTCGCCATCGTCCAGCACAAAATCAAACGATGCAATAATCTCAGAGGGATCAGTACTGGGGGACGGGGCAACACCTACTGAAATGGTGTCACCGGCAGGCAATTCTATAAATTCTGTGGCATCCCGAAACTCAAAGGCCGTAATGGCTGGGTCCTCATTGACCCAAATATCTACCGTGGGCTCAGGAGAATTGTGAATAATTTGTACCTCTGCCTGACTCCATAAGGCAGTCGAAAGAAATACAAAAAAACTGATTGAGAGTAAAAATCTTAAGTTCATAATTGCAGGTTTTATTTGGTTCAACATTCTAACTAATGGCAACATCGTTTGTTTAGGATTTTAATTAGTTTTTATCAAAATAGTTGAACAAATATTATTCAGTGGTTGTACACTTCTGCATGAATGGAGGTTATAGAAGATCATTACTTTGAAAATTATCATCTATTCTAAACCAACGAAGAAAAATTTTCTCAACTCTCCTTAAATCAATGAGATAGGATTTTTTTCAAACAGCATTAAACAACTTAACACATGAAAATCTACAAAAAAGAATGGGAGCAAATGGTGCCCGGTACACTGGAAGACGTATGGAGCTTCTTTTCCAGACCTGAAAATCTGGACAACATCACCCCAAAGGACATGAAGTTTGAGATTCTGTCAGACATCGAGGGCAAACAGATGTACGAAGGGATGATTATCGTGTATAAGGTACGCCCGTTTTTAAACATACCGAGCACCTGGGTCACAGAAATCACAAAGATTGAGGACAGAAAGTTTTTCGTGGATGAGCAGCGTGTAGGCCCCTACAAAATGTGGC
>PWJP01000100.1 GCA_003559985.1 Saprospirales bacterium | reverse complement strand
TTTATCTTCACTACACCCCCTTCCACCAGTTATCCAATCAATACGCCCTAAAGCACACCAACCTTCAAACCAACATCCGGAAATGCAGCTTCTTCTCTCTCAGCCTGTCAAAGAACTTTTTCCCTGTGATCAGCCATAGGCTTTTCGTAAGGGACCGCAAATATATGAACATTTGCAGAATCATAAACCCCTCTCTCAGGAAAAAAATTATTCCCTCTACAGGAATTTTTTATGAGGGCTTGTTTGTCAATGCTTTAACATTGAAAATATTTTTAGAAATAGGATAAATATATTGTAAACGACCGGAAATCCCTATTGGGGAAAGTGGAACTTCTTTAACCATTCTGTCTTAATAAGCTCTAACAAAAACTAAACATCAGTCTATCAAGCGGGTTTCTAATGAGAATAAAGCAGCCTAACAATGTTTTACGCAATCTCAGGATCGGGAGCAAGGAAGTCAAAGAACGGTGCCCTTCTAAAATCTATAGCAAGGGAATTTCCCGATTTTCAAATAGAGCAGGATGAACTGCTCTGGGATCTGCCTGTTTTTCAACCATCTCTTGATACCTCCACCCCTCCTGACAGTGCATTTCGTTGGCGAAAAAAATGCGGAGAAGCCAAAGCTATAATAATATCGAGTCCAGAATACCTGCACAATATCCCCGCGGTTTTAAAAAATGGTTTTGAGTGGTTGAAATCATCCGGTGAACTCCATGAAAAAAGGGTGCTCCCAATTACTTTTACCCCACATTCACCAAGGGGCGATTACGCCATGAACTCCATTGTAAATTCTCTAACTGCTCTGAAGGCAAATGTAGTGGCCAAATTCCCGCTTTACCAAAATGAACTGGAATACGACGACCACTACTATCAGTTTGACCAGGTCACCCAGGAAATGATACTTACCGGACTTCAAATGTTGAATGAATAAACAAATTCCCAATTGAATAAATTTCCGGACCTTAGCAGCTCAATAATGCCTTCAACAATATGAAATACGTACTCCTGGTACACGGTGGCGCTGGGGCTATAAACCGGAAAATGATTTCCTCTAAGGGAGAGGAAGTTTACCTCAATGGGCTCCAATCTGCGCTGCGAAAGGGAGGAAAAATTCTGGAGAAAGGCGGTTCCGCACTGGATACAGTGGAAAAGGCAGTTATTGATTTGGAAAATAATCCAATTTTTAATGCAGGCAAAGGATCGGTTCTGACCCATGATGGAGAAGTTGAATTGGACGCTTCCATTATGAATGGGAAGGACAGGCAAGCCGGTGCGGTTTGCGGGCTTCGAAATATTACCAATCCTATATCAGTGGCCAGATGTGTCCTCCAGGAATCTGAGCATGTACTTTTGTCTGCAAAAGGTGCATTGCGGTTTGCCAATGCAATGGGATTTGAACAGGTTACTGACGGATATTTTTTTACGGAAGAGAGAAAGACCCAGTTGGAAAAAGCACTCAAGACCGACCGGGTTTTTCTGGACCACGATTCGGACGAAAAATACGGCACAGTAGGCGCTGTAGCTCTAGACCTGGAAGGAAACCTAGCAGCGGCCACCTCAACTGGTGGATTGACGAATAAAAAATGGGGACGAGTTGGTGACAGTCCACTAATCGGTGCGGGAACATGGGCTGACAACAGGAGTTGTGCAGTTTCCTGTACCGGTTACGGAGAGGCTTTTATCAGATGTCTTTCAGCTTACGAAGTGGGCGCCCGAATTTTATTAGGTGGGTCTTCTCTGGAAAAAGCCGGAGACGCAGCCATTCATCAATCTATTGAAGAACTGGGTGCCACTGGCGGACTCATCGCAGTGGATCGTTTGGGTAACTACCACCTGCCTTTTAACTCAGGGGGGATGTTCAGAGGTGTTCTTGTAAAAGGCAGAGAACCGGAGGTGCATATTTTCTGATGCTGCCCAGATTAATACCCCTCCTAACCTTCACGATGTATGGTAATTCAAAGTCTTCAGATAGTATTGCAGGTATCGCGTAGATATTCCAGATTGTCCCTTATATTTGCATACATGAAGTGGCTGCTTGTTTTTTCGTGTATATATATAATATGGTTGACCGCGCCGGGAATCCTTTTTTCCCAGGAAAGGACAGATATCACCTCACAGGAAGTCCTGGAAAACATAGTCGAGTCATTTGTCGATGCCACCGATGCAGAAACCTTTGATTTCAACACTATTTACGAGCGCCTGGAACAGTACTACTACGCACCTCTCGATATTAACCAGGCCAGTGAAGGTGATCTAAGGGATATGCTTATATTTACGGATCTTCAAATTTCCAACCTCATCGGATACAGAAACACTTACGGGGATTTGATAGATGTCAGAGAGTTGCAGGCAGTGCCGGGATTTGAACCTGACTTTATCCGCATGATTCTTCCTCTGGTCATGGTGGAGGGCGACGGTTTGCGTTACCAAATGTCACTGAGGGAAATGCTGACAACAGGCCGCACGGAATTGTTTGGAAATGTGGAACGCGTACTTGAGGAGAGACGTGGTTACACCGATGCAGAAGAAGGCCAGTCGAGATACCTGGGTAACCCCTACCGTTATTACACGAGATTTCGACATCAGCACAGCAACAGGCTGAGTATAGGTTTAACCGCTGAAAAGGACCCCGGCGAACCCTTCTTCGATGACGAAAACAAATACGGATTTGACTTTTACTCTGCCCATTTTCACTTGAGAGACCAAAGTAGGTTTCTGCGAGATCTGGTAATTGGTGACTTTCATGTCAGTCTCGGTCAGGGTCTGATTATGCACTCTGGTTTTGGCCGGGGAAAGAGCGCTTTTGTAACCAATATCAGCAGAGGAGGCAGGGAATTGCGACCACACACATCTGTGGCTGAATTCGGCTTTAACCGCGGCATCGCGGCCAATGTAAACATCGGTCAATACAATATTACAGCCTTTGCCTCATCACTTCGGGTGGATGGCAGTATTCAGGAAGTAGAAGATGACCTGGCCAGCGATGAACTCACCCGCTTCTTTACTTCTCTCCAGCAGTCCGGCCTCCACAGGACTTCCAGAGAGTTGGAAAATAAAAATGCCGTCAGACACTCGAGTGCGGGTTTTGCAATAAAGCGGAGTTTCGACCGCCTGTCTATTGGTATCCACGGAGTTTACAATCATTTTGACATCCCACAGGAGAGGAGAGTAAGTCCGTACAATCAATTCCAATTCTCAGGCACCGAACTTTTTAATGTCGGAATGGAATACCGGTACATTTACAGGAACTTCAACTTTTTTGGCGAAACTGCAATGTCAGACAATGGTGCTTTCGCTACAATAAATGGATTGTTGATTGGACTACATCGCACTGTGTCACTTGCCTTGTTGTATAGAAACCTTGGAATAAAATACCAGGCCATCTATCCAAATGTCTTTAGCGAAAGCACAGCAGGAAACAATGAGAGTGGATTTTATGCGGGACTGGAAATCAGACCCAATCGGTCCATCACAGTGAGTTCGTACGTGGACCTGTGGAAGCACCCATGGTTGAGATTCAGGGCTGACGCTC
>PWJP01000260.1 GCA_003559985.1 Saprospirales bacterium | reverse complement strand
GTCGTTTCCCTCCAAAATGCTGTCGATAATATCCTGCTGCAGTGGTCTGAATTCCGGATATCCCCAGTATTTTCTGAGAACTTCGACTGCCTGGTTAGCCATAATTTGCAAATTCTGCTTTCAAGCCTTCAGGGGGCGGGAGTTGATTTAAAAACCGCTGGGGCAGCCCGTTCGGTTTGATCTGCGCTGGCGCGATTGGGCCAGTCCCGTGTCCAGAAAATGATAGGAAAGCGTCAAAACGGTAAAAATGTATCCATCGTTTTTATCGGGATTTCCGCGGGGCCCCTCTCTGTCCATAGGTTGCTGACCGAGGTATTCCCAACTCCGGTCACTCAGAGCTGCCGCTACTTCTCCACGCTCTTCGACCATCAGCGAATAGGGTACGTAATCGGTGCTCACATCATCCAGATAGTCCGTAAAGGTGAGGCGGTAACCGAATTCGAAGCCAATGGTGAGAAATTCAGAGAGTGCGTATTTAAATCCAAAGCCGAGCGGCACCGAAATTTGTATGAGATCGTACTTTTCGCGATCCGGGAATGCGTCCAGTCCCTGACCCTCAGTACCGAGTGGCTGCAATTCGACCCACTCCCCTTCGTACAAAGTCTCGGGCTGGAACCGGAAACCGGCTATTCCTCCAAAAATGTAGGGCGACCAAGGTGACCTGAAGTTGTAAGGATCAAAGCCGAGCAAATTGATATACAATCGCAAAGCTACCTCCGTCACCGGAGACCGAAAGCTCAAATTACGCATACGCGTCTCTTCGTCTTCAGCATATCGGTCGTCTCCACTGATGCGCCCGTGACTGATGGACATGCCCACATTAAAGGTGGGGCTGATGTGGTATTTTCCGAATCCGGTGACACCCACATGGGTGTTTCTCGTAATATCCTTGAAGGTTCCCACACTGAGATCTCCGTAATAATTGGTAGTTCCCCCACCGATTCCCACCTCAAAATGCTGAGTGTGGGCCGTAGGACCCTGAAACCAAAACAAGCCGAACGCAAGCAACATCAATTTGCCGTATTTCATATGATGGTATTTTCTTCTGATAGATTAGCCGGACAGGTGCCATTTATCACTTAAAACCTGCCACACGCAGCTTTTCCTTCCTTTTTCCCAAAAACTCTGTTTTAAAACTCAACCCACTCTGCATAAATTGCCATAGTACAAACCAGATTTGACACTGACTCATTTTAGCATGGCTTTCAATACTCCATTCGGCAAATTTAATAAAATGTGCCAGAAAACCGAATTGACGGGGTTGCATTTAGGGTCTGTTAACGTTTCCCAGCCAAATGAAGCTATTGTTCTCAGCTCCAATACACGTCTCAACTCACCGAAACAACCGTTATGACCATCCATAAATTCTATCCCAATAAATCCATAAACAAGCCGGAACTCAAAATTTACATGGAAGTTCTCTGCGCACTTCGTGTAGAATCCCATCCTGGATTCAAAAGCCCCTAACTATAATAATTTCAGGAAATTCAAAGATGCAAATAATACAGCCTCTGTGTCCTCTGCGTGAAACCAGAGTTTGCAGAACCACCGAGCCGCAATCAGGAGGCTAAAAGAGGACCTAAAGGCAATATGCCCTGGGAAAATCCTCTAAAATTTACAACCTCAAAAATTAGATGTTTTGTCCGCCACTTAGTACTTACGCCCACTTAAAACAACTCACAACTCAACATGCTCCTCCCCTGAATTTTACCAGAAATCCGGTAAAAATTATCTGTATTCAGCTTTGAGCTGCGTTCACTATACGTCTTTTAAAATCGCACCGGACCAAAAATCATGTAAACCAATGGTTGAACTGAGTGCGTCAGCAATTGTATTACTGTGGTATCCAGTTTAATTTTTCAAAAATCTTTTATTCAATGAAGAATATCTTTTTCCTCCTCCTAATAATCCCAACAGTTGTTCTGGCGCAACCACAGGTGCCTTTGGACTGGTTTCACTTATGTCCTGAAGATGACGGCTATCGCGGACTAAATACCGCGGGTGCATACGAACTACTGGATGGTCGCGAGAGCCAAACTATCGTAGTGGCCGTCATTGACAGTGGAGTTGATATAGAGCATGAAGACCTGAGAGACAATATCTGGGTCAATCCTGGTGAAACAGCAGGTACCGGAAGGGATGACGACGGAAATGGTTATGTGGATGATCTACACGGGTGGAATTTTATTGGAGGTCCCGACAGCAATGTCATATACGACAATCTGGAAATCACCCGGCTCTATCGCAAATTTCGCGACCAATATGCGCACCTGGACCCCGTTGAGTTAAACAGAAGAGAGCGGCGGGAATACGCGCGGTATTTGACCTACAAAAGAGCTTATCAGAGCGGTAGAGAGAATGCAAAAAACAACTACGAGCAGTTCAGTGACTTCACCAACAGGCTGCTGTTGTCCATTGACAAAGTCATGCTTGCTATTGGAGACGAGCCACTTACCGAGGATGCACTGCTCAACATTGACCCCCAGGGTGACCGGGACGTAAGTTTTGGGATACAGGTCTTACTAAACTTTTTGGAGGACTATCCCGATGCAGATTACGACAATCTGCGTGAGGACCTAAAGGAGAATCTGGTCGGGGGAATTGACCACTATCGCGATCGGTACAATTACCACTACAATGTAGAATTTTGTCCGCGCCATTTGGTCAACGACAATTACGATGATCAGGAAGAGCGGTATTACGGAAACAACGAGGTGGGCGGTGAATTTTCCCAACACGGAACCCATGTGGCCGGTATTATTGGAGCAGTCAGAGACAATGACATCGGAATCGACGGAATTGCAGAAAATGTACGCATAATGTCTATCAGAACTGTACCAAACGGCGATGAAAGAGACAAGGACGTGGCCAATGCCATCCGCTATGCAGTGGACAATGGTGCTTCGATTATAAATATGTCCTTTGGGAAGGGGTATTCCTGGAACAAACAGGTGGTGGACGATGCGGTCCGGCATGCAGAGCGAAATGATGTACTGCTGGTCCACGCAGCCGGAAACAGTGCCCAAAACAACGACCTCAACGACAATTTCCCGAACCCCGTTTTTGAGAGAAGAAGATTCCTGGGTCCGAGACAGGCCCGCAATTGGATAGAAGTGGGGGCACTGAATTACGAAAATCCCCCTACCCTGGTGGCCTCCTTCTCCAACTACGGAAAAGAAACAGTGGATGTTTTTGCGCCGGGTAACTTCATCTACTCCACCGTTCCCGGAGATGACTACCAGGACTTGCAGGGCACCAGCATGGCTGCTCCCATGGTTGCAGGTTTGGCAGCGCTTTTGAGGGCCTATTTCCCCGAATTTTCTGCCAGAGAGATTAAGGCCATCATTGAAGATTCCGCTATCAGGGAGGATGCGGAAGTGTCGAGACCTAGCGACAGGGAGTTGGTTCATTTCAGCGAACTGAGCAGTACAGGTGGCTACATAAATGCTTATGAGGCTGTAAAAATCGCCATTGAGCGTTCAAACTAACAAAAAAATGGACAGCGGTCAGATAAATTGGTGGGACTTTCAAAAATTAGATATGCGCGTCGGCACGGTGCTTGAGGCTGCCTATCTTGAAGAAGCAAAAGACCACTCCATCAAAATGGTCATCGACTTTGGCGAGGAGGGAAAGCTCAAAAGCTCGGCAAAAATCACAGACAAATATCTGCCAGCAGACCTCATTGGAACCCAGGTAATCGCAGTGATCAATTTCCCCCCGAAACAAATTGCCAATATGATGAGCGAGTGCCTGGTGCTCGGAGCAGTTGAAAGCAATGGAGAGGTGGTCCTCCTCCGTCCGGATTTCGAAGTTGAAAATGGAACCCGAATAGGGTGACAACCTCCCAATTTTTGCGCTTTTTTGACGTAATCAAAAAATGTTTTGAAAATATATCACATTTTCTTAATACCTTTGTAAATTGCTGAATATGCTCACCAACCATGCTATACCAGGAATTGGAAAAATTTGTCCTGGGTGAATTGGAGAAAAAACTTTCCCCAAAACTCACCTATCACGGTGTGCATCACACCCGGGATGTGCTGCAGGTATGCATTGCTTACTGCGAACGCTTTCAGTTGAATCAGGAGGATGCAACTTTGCTCAAAACAGGAGCGCTGATGCACGACACCGGTTTTTTGTACACTTACGATGAACATGAAAAAAAGGGAGTTGAAATTGCTGAGCGGATTCTGCCCCGTTTTGAATTCTCCGAAAAGGCCATAAAAACCATCTCCGGTCTAATCATGGCGACCAAAGTACCCCAACAGCCGAAAACTGAAATGGAGAATATCATTTGCGATGCCGATCTGGATTACCTGGGCAGGGATGATTTTTATCCCATCAGCGAATCCCTGTTTGAGGAGCTTAAGCACTTCAAAGGGCTGACAGACCGCAATAAATGGAACCAAATCCAGGTCTCGTTTTTCGAGAGTCATCAATTTCACACTGAATGGGCGAAAAAAAACAGGGCGCCGGTCAAGGCCAAATACTTAGAGGAACTCAGGGAAATGGTCAAGTGAATCAATACACGGAAATAAGCCGACTGAGAAAAATCAAGCCGGGGATCACTGGCCCGATTTCAATTTTTTTATCTCTTCATTCAGGGCTATTATTCGCTGGATGAGCACTTCGATGATTTCGTTCATCAATTCCGGTTTTTCATACAGCAGGTCCAAAAAGTGTTCCCTGCCAATTTTATAAACCACCACATCTGAGAGGGCACTCACCGAGGCCGTTCGCGGTATGGGAGTCAAAAGCGCCAGTTCACCGACTATTTCACCGGGGCCCAGTTTGGCCAGGAGATGCTCACCATCGTGAACCTTTACCTCTCCGCTTTTTACAATGTACATCTCCCCTGCCATTTCGCCCTTTCGGATGAATTCCACGCCTTTTTTAAACTCGTCATAATCCATGATTCTGGCTACATCCAGTAAGGAGGCCTCGGGCAGTTTTTCAAAAACAGAAACTCCTTTAAGCGAAAATACCTTGTCGATCAAAAACTCCATAAGCTTAATTTTTGGCGTTTAATTCAGCCATAATGGCCTCCGAATCAATTCCCTCCACCAGAGGTATTATTTCGCGGGGCAATGCAATATCGCGTTCTCTATATATGCGCACCATCAGAGCAATAAGCCATTCACTGGCACAGACGAATCCGTTGGAAAAAAGAGCTTCAATGCCCTGGTCTTTTTTGTAATTGTGGTGACTTTTTTTCCAGTCATAGAGGGTTTCGAGAGAAAACTCCACTACGGGAATCACTCTGGCGGCATCCTTTCTCACCAATCTATTCTCGAGCAACTCAATGGCATTGACAGCCAGGTTCCGGTCAGCGGATCTCAAATTGTCCGATACGCGTTGAATGAGTCTGCGCCCATACCACAAGCCGGCAATTTTCAAAACCCGGTCGCGCTGTAAATCTAATTCGCTCAACAAAGAGCGCCTCAACCGGTCGTCATCCTCTGCAAGTGGGGATAAAAGCTGGGCCACCAACACATCAAAATACCGGGATTCCAAACCGAGTAAGCGATCCACTTTATCCCTGACCTCTGCCCCGGTTATGGTTTCACCTGAATAGTAAATTCCTGAAATTGCCACCGATCTGGTGCCCGGGTCCGAGGCAAGCAAATCAGGCAAAAGCATCTTAAGCGACCCGGGAAGATGAATATGGCCGGCTATCTTTAGCAAGCGCTGATGGATTCTGTTGTCGTAGGATTTTGCGAGTTCCATCACGAGGTGCGGCACCGCCACCTTCCCAAAGGAAGCTATGGCCCGGGATGCCTCGCGGAACAAATCACCGGAAATCACAATTTCGAAGAGAATGGGGATGAGCTTTTCATTTTTGACCGTGGCTGTTGCTGCAATGGCCGCCCTCCTGACTTCCCTGTCTTTGTCCCGAAGCAATTTAGCCAGTGGATGGTAATAATCTCTCAGCCCCACCAGACCGATCACACGGGCAGCAGTGATTCTATTCTCGATTGTGCCAGATCTCGCTTTTTCCATGAGTTCACTGCCATAGGTTGTCGCTCCGACTATCCCACTGTACTTGAGCACGGCTGCAACCAGTTGTTCCTTCCGCTCCCCAGTGCTCTGCCTGATATCCTCCTCCAGCTCCTCCACAGCATCATCCTCCAAAAATGAGCACAGTAAGAAAACCGCTTTTGAGCTCACCTCCAAATTCTCATGCGCAGCCAATTCCCTGGCATAGGGCACCATTCTCTCATCCCGAAATTCCCCTGCCAGTTCGAGGGCCTCTGTTAAAATGAGCGGATTTTCCTCACTCAACAATCTCACCAGCATATCCTTTCGCTCCTGATCCGGTAAGCCGGGTCCCATCACCTTCAGCCGGTAAAGGAGATTTACCGGATCTGTACTGGCACTAATCTCCCCTCCAATTACCCCCAATTCTTCTTTTGAAAAGTCCAAATTTCGGCTTGTAAGGAGGCGGTTCTTTAGTAAAAAACGAACCAGCTCGCCGTACATCCTTGAAACCTTCACTCCAATCAGAATCCATAAAATCAAGGCCGCGGCCAGGCAAACAATAATGCTCTGAATCGTAAAAACTCCAAACCAAATCAATGCGAGCATCACGCCACCGGCCAACAACATGCCCAATGGTTCCATTCTGCCCTTTGCCAGGGTATGCCCCTCCAATCGCTTGTGTTTTGAAAGCGGCTGAAAGAGCACGAAAAAGGAGGGCAGGTGAAGAGAAGACCGCAATATCTCATCGAACAACATAATCAAACCAAAAACCCAAAGCATGAATAAGAGCGGGTCTTCAATAAAAACCATCCCAACCAGGCCTGCGAGCGCAAGTACAGCCAGGAAGGCAGGCAATATAAGTATCATGTTGCCTATCCGCAACATTTTGAAAAGGCGGTTGAACACCAAAAGCCGGTTGACGAGATTGAGAAAAGTACCAATACTGAAAAAGAGGCCAAAAAAGTAAGCCAACTGCTCCGCTTCCCTGAAGTGAATTTCAACCCGGTTGAGAAAGGTGTAATGCACAAAATAATACACCAAAACAGCCAGCAGCGCGAACAATCCGGTAATCTTCAAAAAGGGATCTCCAATGCGAAAGACGGAAAGCCAACTGTCGCCCTTTTTATCGTGATCCTCATCGTGATGGTGAGCTACTTTAAGCCCCTCCTTGTTCAGACGGGCCAGTTTGTAAAAGAAAAACAGGGAGATGAGAAAAGCCACTGCCGCACAAAGGAAAAGGTCGTAAACCGAAAACCAGGTCACGATGAGCGGGGTGGCCAAATATCCCAGTATTTTAGCCACAGATTCCCCCGTCGTCAACATCCCAAACAGCCTTTTGCTCTGACGGACATCGTAGAGGAGCGAAGCCACTCCCCAAAACTCCAGGTTGCTGAGCTGGTAAATTACGAGATAAAGGGCGTAGAGGAAGGAGACAAAAAGCAGAGTATTTTGGACCAGGTCTGCCGAACGTGCAACAACGGCCCAGCCTATACAAAACAGCAGTACAAGAGTGAAAAGTCTCTCCGGGGGCAAACTCGATTCGAGCGAGGAGTATATCCGGCCGGCTATCAGCATCAAAAACCCACCCAGCAAGTAAATGTAGGGGAGGTTTTCAATCCCATGCATCTCCACGAGCAAAACATTTATTGCAGTGAAAGAAAAAGCGATTGCCAGGGCATTGAAAAAAGAATGACCGAGCATATTGAGGAAGGTAGGCACCTCGGCCCCCTTTATCTGGAAAAATCTCAACACGCCACTGTAGGTCATCTGCCTGTTGTTTTAATTGGACCAAAATTACGTATAATCTGCAAACTTCGAGTGAGGACCGGAAAATGGACGATTGAAATTTGGCCAGGGCATCAGGTATCTCTTTCCTGCCGCCTGGATTAATAAAAACCCTTCACCGCACAACGATCTTTTCCACCACTTCCCCGTCCAGCTCTCTGTTGATTTTCTCTCTGAGTGCGTCGCGGCTCATATTGAGTTCCGACCGCAGGGAGGCTGAATTTACAGAGATATAGAGCGTTTTTTGATTGAGGTAAAGCCGGTTGGTTTGGTCATTGATCATACCGCCCATGTTTTCGTGCCACCACTTTTTTACCCGGTATTGGTCGTAACCCGGTTTTATCTTTCTTTTTGAAGAAAATTGCTTTAGTATATCTCCTAATTTTTGCTCATTACTCTTTTTGAACATCATCTGTTTTTTTGCGAATCAATCATATCCACTACTCTTCCCTTAAGGATCGAAAAGATAGTGAATCTTTCATTCATGGAGGATATGGCACTGGTTAGGCGCTCGACATTGGTGTCCGTGATAAATATCTGGCCGGTGGTGTGCTCCTTGACTGTGTGGAGAAAATTGGAGGCCCGCTCTATGTCCAGTCTGTCAAAAAGATCATCCAGTAAAAAGGCGGGGTCGATGCCCGTGCGATTTCTGATCAACTTGTGGGATGCCAGTTTAAGAGCCAGTACAGTGGATTTCAGTTGCCCCTGAGAAGCCACATCCCTGAGTTTGCGATTGAGGAGGGTAAAATCCAGATCGTCTTTGTGGATACCTCCGTGGGAACGCCCCATCACCCGGTCCTTTTCGGAAAAACGGACAGTCAGGTCGCCATATGTAGCATCGTGGAGTTGGGATAGGTAGCTAAATTCCACCTTTTCAGACCCTCCCGAAATATCCGAGTAGTAGGATTTAAAATGTCTGAGAAGCTCGCCACAGTATTCATTTCTCGCGTCGTAAATAATATCCGCATGGGGTTTTATTCTACGGTCGTAGGTCTTCAGCAATTCCCAGTTGACCACCCCGGTTTTCAACGCCTTTTTCAAAAAGGCATTCCGCTGTCGCATAAGTTTCCGATAGTGGACCAGGGATTCAAAATACTCCCGGTCGATCTGGGAAAAGGTGAGGTCCATCACCCTCCTTCGCTCCCTGCTTCCCGACAAAATGAGGTCGATGTCCTGTGGAATCATACTAACCACCGGAAAACTGCCGACGTGTTCAACGAGCTTTGTGAGCCGCGAGTCGTCCACTTCCAGAACTTTCCCCTTTCCCTTCCGGTACTTGATTACTATTTTTTTATCCACTCCCTCTTGTAGGGCTATACATTCCAGACGAAAAAAGTCCTCGCCATCCATCAGATAAGCCAGGTCGGTTGCTGCCGTGAGCCCCTTCCCAACTGAAATAAAATGGAGGGCATCCAGCACAGTGGTTTTTCCACTGCCATTTGGTCCGGCAATACCCACCACACGGGTCGGGAAGTCAAATCGCGAAAGTCCGTGGTTTCTGAATTGTGTCAATCCCAATCTTCTAAAGGCCAATTTGTCTATGGATTATGTTTTGAAAAAAATCACCGGGTTCAGCAGCAGATATCACCAGTGCGTAATTTTACTGTTGGATTTGTACTCCCGGACCAAAAAAACCTCAAAATGGTACAAAGTCACTGACAGGTTTATTAGTTTTGTGCCCAAATTTAAACAGCCCGGCACAAAAGCTGGTTGTTTTAGTGAGATTTTTCAAAAGAAAAGCATTCGAACCGATGGCTAAGACAGCGACGAATAAGCGAAAAAGCAGGGCCAAAAAGGCCTATGACAAGGATACTTACCTGTTGTGGTATGAAAACATGCTCCGAATCAGGAGATTTGAAGAGCGAGCCCTCATGATGTACGGCCAGCAAAAAATCAGGGGATTCCTCCATGTCTATATAGGCCAGGAGGCCATTGCAGCCGGAATGATGACTGCAATCAGACCTGAAGATGCTGTAGTCACCGGTTACAGGCAGCACGGAATTGGTATCGCCCGCGGACTGGACACCAAATCCTGCATGGCAGAGTTGTTCGGAAAATTTGATGGCTGCAACAAGGGAAAGGGTGGCTCAATGCACTTTTTTAGCAAAAAATACCGCTACTTTGGTGGAAACGGAATTGTGGGAGCGCAAATTCCCATCGGAACAGGCATCGGTCTGGCAGAACAATACAGGGGAACTGATAATATCAGCGTGACCATGTTTGGAGACGGAGCGGCTCGTCAGGGATCGCTTTTTGAATCATTTAATATGGCCATGACCTGGAAGCTCCCCGTACTTTACATCTGTGAAAACAACCATTACGCAATGGGCACCTCGGTAAAGCGGACCAGCAATGTCACCGACATATACAAAATCGGTTCTGCATTCGAAATGCCATCGGAGCCTGTGGATGGTATGAACCCGGAGAGTGTACACGAAGCACTGGAAAAAGCAGCCAAACACATCAGAGCGGGCAAGGGTCCCTATTTTCTGGAGATAAAAACCTATCGATACAAGGGGCACTCCGTTTCCGACCCGGCCAATTATCGCTCCAGGGACGAGCTCAAGGATTACCAGGATAAAGACCCGGTGAAAACGCTGGAGAAACGAATTTTAGATGAAAAAATCGCCAGCGAAGATGAGATAAAGGAGATCAAAGATGCCATCAAGGAGGAGATTAAGGAGGCCGTAAAATTTGCGGAAGAATCCGATTTTCCACCTGCATCCGAACTTTATACCGATAACTACCTGCAGGAAGATTATCCTTTCATAAAGCACTAATTACTGACAATCAGAAAGGTACAAGAATACCCTTGCCGGTATTCAAATTTTATTTTGATCTATGTTTTACCGATTGATCAAATATTCCCTATTTTTGCGGGAATTTTCATAAACAATTACAATGGCAAGAAGGAGAAGAGACAAGAAAAAGGACGAAACACTGGTCGATATTACGGAAGCCAGGGAATCGGCCGTAGATTGGATTGAGCGTAATCAACACATTGTTTTGAGCGTTATTCTCGGCCTGGTATTTATTGTAGCCGGCTGGTTTATGTACCAAAACATGTACAAAATACCCCGCGATATAAGTGCCCAGGAGCAAATGTTCCGCGCACAGATGCAATTCGAGCGGGATTCATTTGCCCTTGCACTGGAAAATCCGGGTGGTGGTTATCCGGGTTTTCTCGGCATCATTGATCAATACCGGGGCACCACTGCTGCCAACCTCTCAAGGTACTACGCAGGTATTTCCTACCTGAATCTCGGAAGATACGACGATGCGATAGATCACCTCAGAAGTTTCAGTCCCAATGAAGATGTTACCTCTATAATGAAACACGGAGCACTGGGCGATGCTTATGCTGAAAAGGGAGATTTTGACAATGCCATTAGGTCTTACCGGAGGGCTGTCAGGGCAGGAGACAATCCCTTCCTCACGCCCTACTTCATGCAAAAATACGGTCTGGCACTCATACACGAGGGCAGAAGCTCAGATGCCATTACGGTCTTTGAAGACCTCAAGCGAGAATATCCGAATTCTCAGGAAAGCGCAGAAGCAGATCGCTTTATCGCCAGGGCGAGAGCTGCGGGATAATCCTTTAAGATAATGGTAATCGGGAGGTAATTTTGCCTTCCGGTTTGCCTCCTTTCATTTTCACGACATGGCCAAACCCAAAAAGACAGATCTCTCTGAACTCAAGGACATCTCCATCAAAAACCCGGAGAAAATCAAGGTAGGGCTGGTAGTGGCTGAGTGGAATGAGGAAATAACATCTACACTTCAACAAGGCGCCACGGACACACTGCTTCATTACGGTTTTGATAAAGACAACCTAAAGGCAATCAGAGTGCCAGGCTCCTATGAACTCCCCATGGGTGCGCGAAGTCTCTTAAAACACGACAAATTCAGTGCAATTATCTGCCTGGGTTGCGTCATCAAGGGAGAAACTCCTCATAACGACTACATCAATCAGGCCGTCTCAACCGGACTGACCCAACTAAGCCTCACCTCCGGTACACCCTGCATATTCGGAGTCCTCACTCCCCTGAATATGGACCAGGCACTGGACCGGGCCGGCGGAAAACACGGCAACAAAGGTATTGAAGCTGCAGTAGCTGCTGTCAGCATGATCAAATTGAATCAGGAACTCGAGAAGAAATCACGTAGTATAGGGTTTTGAGTTTTTAGTTGTGAGTTGTGAGTTTTGAGTTGTTTGCGAAACCGCGACCTTGATGTAGCCGGCAGTAATTCCCTTTGCGGGGGTTGTTGATTTTTGAAGATGATTTCTGGAAAAAGGTTTCTTTGCGCCTTCCTTTGCGGCTTGGCCCCCAAAGCTTTGGGGGAGAAACCAAATTCTCAGCCATAGAACTTTCGCTAAAATTACATTCCTTACTACAATTCCTGAAATTTCGCTACATCATTCTCCGTGCTCTCCGTTCCCCTGTGGTGAACCAAACGGTTATTGGCAGATGGCTATTTGAGTTTTTAGTTATGAGTTTTGAGTTGTTTGCGAGACCGCGACCTTGATGTAGCCGGCAGTATAGTTATACTTGGGGGTTGATTGTTTTTGGGGATTTCTCCGGCGAATAGCATTTCGGTGGAACCTGGCGGGTTTTGCGGTGATTCTTTACCTTCCCATTTACTCACCGCACTTGCCCCCCAATGCTTTGGGGGATGGGGAGGACCCAGAGAACGCAAAGGAAGTCGCCAGGACTTTTGGTCAATTTATTCTCCGCGAAACCTCTGCGTACTCAGCGATCTCTGCGGTGAACCTGATGGGTTGATGGCGGATAGCGGATGGTTGATGGCTTATGGAGGACGCAGGTATTTGGTTTTCAGGAATATATATATTGTTTAGGGTTGTTGATTTTCGAGGATATTTCGCACTCTCTGTGACCTCTGTTCCCCTGTGGTGGACCAGATGTTTATTGGTCGATGGTTGATGGCGGATGGCTTGTTGAGTTGTGAGTTTTGAGTTTTGAGTTGTTTGCGAGACCGCGACCTTGATGTAGCCGGCAGTATATCTTTGTGCAGGTATTGTTGATTTTCTAGGGTTATTTTGCCGGGAAAAGGTTCCTTTGCGCCTTTCTTTGCGGCCTTGCGGCTTTGCGAGAAACCAATTCGCACTTTGTCTGAATCACGGATTTTAATGGATTATACGGATTCCACGGAATTTGATACAGGAATAGGAGGGATAAAAATTATGGATCAATACGCACGGCCGTGCGTATCTACAGATGACAAAAATAATACTGCTAAATACATAGCATGGACTACCTCTACCAACAATCAGTTGACAGTTGAATTCTGCGCGAGAAATCGACTAATGGGAATTTACGCTCTGGTAGCCGGTCAATTACTTGTCCCTGACCTGATCCAAAAGCCACTCCGAGGTTACGGATTTGGGTCGTTCCAGTGGAAGTCCCAGTGCTCTTGACCAGCAAAGCGAGGACAACACACCCAATGCTCTGGACACGCCGAAAAGTACCGTGTAATAACTGAACTGATCGACACCGTAATGCACGAGAAGTGCACCAGAGTGGGCATCCACGTTGGGCCATGGATTTTTCACCTTACCCAGTGATTTCAAAATATCGGGAACAACCTCATACACCTTCCAAACCACGCTCACCACGTCGGAATCATCGATGTATTCCTCGGCAAATTTCTTTTGAGCTACGAAGCGGGGGTCCGGCTGGCGGAGTACCGCGTGGCCGTAACCCGGAATAACCTGCCCGGCTTCCAGCGTCTTATTTACGTAGTCGGCAATTTGCTCTTTGGTCGGGTTTTTACTGCCGATTGAATCGCACATTTTGAAGATCCACTTGATGACCTCCTGATTGGCCAGTC
>PWJP01000049.1 GCA_003559985.1 Saprospirales bacterium | reverse complement strand
TCGGGGCCAGGTTCGAAGTCGCCGATAAACAGCAGCACCACCGGGATCGCGGGCGTGATCCAGCCGGCGATGAAGGGGATGCCGAGCAGCGGCGGGAGGATGAAGCCGATGCCACAGACCACGACAAAGGCCAGCGCTACCTCGTAGGGTATGCCGAGGTACTGCTCCAGCAGCGGAATCATGCCCAGGGAGATGACGAACATCACCAGGGCCTGGATGGTTTCCGGTATGGCCCAGGGGAAGTGGATGAAGGGGAGGCGAACCTTGAAGGGTCCCACCGGCCAGTAGGGTTGTTCCTCACCATACTTACGTTTCAGTAGCACGTCGATAACCTCTAGCGGTTCTGGTTGTTCATGGACATTCCTCGCTTATCTATTGTTGTTATTGGCTGTGGCGTTTTTACTTGGCGTAGCGGGCCAGGAACATTCGACCTTGTAACGAGCCCGGGCCGGCTGGCGATCGCGTGACTGTCGACAATATTTTGCTCTTGTGGCGAAAAGAGGCCAAAGAGTCGCGAAATGGGCGGGATATGACGCCAAGGTTGTTGACACTGAGGTGTCGCCGGCCGGTCTTTACGTAAACGTAAACTTTGGTCCAATGGCGTGCCGAGATCTGGTGGATGTCGTCAGGCGCCGGGTGTCGGCGCCGCACCATGAAGGCAGCGGAGTGCCGGCAAGGGACAGGGGGAGGGGTGACGCATGTGGCCTTGGCTGATGGCACTGCTGCTGACGGGCTGGGTTGCCATGGGGGCCTGGCAGCGCTGCAAGCCGCTGCCGAAGCGCGTGGGCGAGGCCTGGCCGGTGAGGGCCGTCGACGAGGTTCGCTTCCTGAGCGATGAAACCTGGTTCGATGCACGGGGGAGGCGCCATCTCGATCAGGCCATCTTCGACGAGATGCTGGCGATGATCGACCAGGCCCGGCGCCTGGTGGTACTCGACGTGTTTCTCTTCAACGACTTCACCGCCGGCGTCGGGGGTGGCGGCCTGCGTCCGCTATCGGCGGAGCTGAGTGCCGCCCTGGTGGCACAGAAGCGCCGCTACCCCGAACTGGAGGCGGTGGTGATCACCGACCCCCTCAATACCCTCTACGGCGGGCTCGAGCTCGACCATCTGGAGGCTCTGCGACGGGCGGGGATCGTCGTGGTGCTGACCGACCTCAACCGCCTGCGCGCCTCCAACCCGCTCTGGTCGGGGCTCTGGCACCTGGGCCCGCGCTGGTTGGGCAATCGCCCCGGACGGGGCTGGCTACCCAACGCCCTGGGACCGGGCCGGGTGACGCTGCGCAGCTATCTGGCGATGCTCAACTTCAATGCCAACCATCGCAAGACCCTGGTGGTGGACGAGGGCGAGGGGTGGGCCGGCCTGGTGACCTCGGCGAACCCTCATGACGCCAGCAGCCTGCACGGCAACGTGGCGCTGCGCTTCAGCGGAGAGGCGGCCCTCGACCTGCTGGCCTCGGAGCGGGCGGTGGCGAGCTGGTCGGGCATCAACTTGCCCGGGCCGATGCCGCCCGACCCGGCCCCGGTAGCAGGCAACCTGCGCCTGCAGCTCTTGACCGAGGCGGCGATTCGCAAGGCGCTGCTGGCGGCGATCGAGGCCTGCCAGGAGGGGGATCGCCTGGACCTGGTGGTCTTCTACCTCGCCCATCGTGGCGTGATCGAGGCGCTTCAGGCGGCCAGCCGGCGCGGCGTACGGGTACGCGCCCTGCTCGACCCCAACCGGGACGCCTTCGGCCTGGAGAAGGGCGGCATTCCCAACCGGCCGGTGGGACGCGAACTCGTCGCCGCTGGCATCGCGGTGCGCTGGTGCGCCACCCGGGGGGAGCAGTGCCACAGCAAGCTGCTGCTGCGCCGTCCGGCAGACGGCGGCGAGACTGAGCTGATCCTCGGCTCGGCCAACTTTACCCGGCGCAACCTGGATGACCTCAACCTGGAAAGCAGCGTCCGGCTCCTGGGCCCTCCCGACACCCCGGCCCTCGAGCAGGCCACTGCCTTCTTCGAGCGGCGCTGGGCGAGCTCTCCCGAGCGCACCACCAGCGAGCCCTTTGCAGCCTTTGATGACACCAGCGTCTGGCAGGGCCTGCGCTACCGCATCATGGAGGCCACCGGGCTCTCCACCTTCTGAGGGCCAGCCGCCCGGGAGGGGGCGAGCCCTTTCGCGGAGGGCGACGGCGCTCAATCGATGTGGGTGACCGCCTGGCGTCGCGGGTCGATATGCCAGGGCAGCCCCTGGCGGGCGTTGTGCTCCAGCTCGGCGATCACCTGGGCCCCCAGCAGCAGGATGATGGCGCCCACCTCCAGGCTCAGCAGAACCACGATCAGGGTCGCCAGGGAGCCGTAGACGGCGTTGACGAAGGAGATATTGGCGAAGTAGTAGACCAGCAGCAGCCGCACCCCCTCCCACAGCAGGGCGGCCACCAGCCCACCGATCACCGCCCGGCGCAGCGCCACCCGCACCACCGGCAGCACCTTGTAGATGGCGCTGAACAGCAGGAAGACGCCGATGAAGCTGGCCAGGTTGAGTACCGGTTCCGAGAGTCCGGCCATCGGCAGCTCCCGATCGAATAGCGCCAGCCACAGGTCGTTGAGGGAGCTGGCCAGGGTCACCAGCAGTGTCAGTGCCATCAGTCCCGCTCCCAGCACCACCATGAAGGCATAAGGCAGCAGCACCGAGACCCAGACGCTGCGGCCATGGTGGTGGGTGTCCGGGGCATGGAAGATGATCGCCAGTGCGTCCTCGAGCATGCGGAAAGCGAAGGAGCTGAACAGCAGCAGCACCGGAAAACCGAGGATGCCGATGACCTCGCGGGTGTCGAGCAGGGCGCGCACCGCCTCCAGCAGCACCTCGGCATGGGCCGGGGCCAGGTGCTGCGCCTGGATGCTCAGCACCCCCAGCAGGTGCGTTTCGTCCACCACCCGAGCCAGCAGCACCACCAGCAGCGCAAACAGTGGCACGATGGAAAGCAGGATGTTGTAGCCCACTCCGCCCGCCAGCAGGATGCCGCGGTTGCGCAGGAAGGCGGTAATCACCCGCCACAGGAAGCGGCACACCAGCGGCAGCAGTGCGACGGCGAGGTGGCGCGTGGTGTGCGGTGGGGAAGGAGGGGGCATTGGCCTGGCCGTCCATGGGCGTTACTGCATCATACGCTTGCCGCGGCGCCTTGCGTCAACGCGTCGAGCGCTGTCCCCCGCAGGGGCGTCAGCCGGGGCGCGTCGACGGGTTGTGAATAACGCAGGGTCGTTCTGCCAATAGTGTTATATTCAACCCATGCCGGTGAACCGAAAGCGGGTGTACCTGCTCGTTTCAATAATGCACCGGAAAGGAGGGTAAGTTGTTGAGAAATATCATCTATCTCATTGGTCTGGTCGTCGTGGTACTGTTCATCCTGTCTGCGCTGGGACTGCGCTGATCCTTTTTCGATCCTGAAGGCTGAACTCCGCTTCCACGACGTCACCCGCTCATTTCGCTTCCAGCATGCCCTCGATGAGGGCGTGCTGCTCCTGTTGGAACTGCCAGCGCTCCAGGCGCGGGGCCTGGGCGTCGCACTCCTTCCAGGGCCGC
>PWJP01000182.1 GCA_003559985.1 Saprospirales bacterium | reverse complement strand
ATCCACCTTGTGCGTTGAGCCAGGAATTGCCCGGACCCAACAGAAAAATCGTCAACATAGCTACCGTTAGGGATGGAAAGTTGTGTTGACTCATGACTTTCCTCGCACCCTCTTCTACACAATAGTAGAACTTAGTAAAATTCATCATGAGAACTTAGTTTTAGTTTAGTTAATAATATTTATGCGAATCTGATCCACCCCTTGCACTATGTACAAGACATGGGCTTAAAACACTTAGCCTAGGTTGGAAATATCTAAGTTCAGGTTGGTAGGTTCAATATCGTATTATCAAATAAAGTCAATCATATCAATTAGCTATTCAGGTCTAAATAAATTATGACTTTTTGTAATACATTGCAAATATAAGTGATTATCGTAATATGAAACAAACAGAAAACCAACGCAAGGTGGGTAAAAAACATATTACATATTTTCATAATGCATCATACTTCCCTGTTCATTTGGATATGCATTAATGGCAAACATATATTTGAAAAAAAAATGTGTTTTTTCGTAAAAAAGGGTCCGGAAACAATGCTCCCGGACCCTTTTAGGTTTCCTTAAAAAATGCCTTATTGGGCTATAAACTTCTTAACAGCGCTGTGCTCATTGGTAGAAATTTGATAGTAATACATACCAGGCGTCAAATTCCACTCATTCGCATCAATCTCGATTGAGTGATATCCACGTTCAAGCGAGTAAGTTCTGCTTTCTACCAGTTTTCCATTGGTATTGAACACTTCGAGTCGAACTGGCCCATCTTCAGGGATGACGAATGATACTTCCGTGAAACCGGAAAATGGATTGGGGCGGTTTTGGAAAAGCTCAAACCTGTCAGCGCTGATATCTGTACGCTGTTTCATAAATTGCAGGTTCAGCCCGTCAATCTCACCAGGCCCAAAAAACAGTTCCGGTTGCATTAGCTCTGCATTCAACTGAATCATTTCACTTACCTTACCACTGGATTGAGCTGCAAAGTGAAGAGTTCCAATTCTTTTCTCAGCATCCAATTCAATGGAAGCTATTGAAGATAGGCTCAGTTTTAAAACTGCCTGCTTTTCACCAAAAACATCCAGTGCATAATTTTCCCCTGTGATACTTAATTCGTCCTCCCATTTTATATCGACCAATTTCAAATCAGAGGTTTCCCAACTCAATGCGAACTGCATTCCATTGAAGTGGTTAAAATCCCCGGCATAGATCGGAATCTGGGTAAGGATTCCCGGCTCCAGTTCGTAATCAGGAACTTTTATTGTACTCTCATTCAAACTTCGCTCTGAAGAAACCGGACCATCAGTGGCTGACAATAAGGCATTTCCATTCACATCCCCAATTTTAATTGCCTTAAAGTCATTGGTTATCACTCCCTCTCCCATCGATTCAATCCAAATAGATTCAGGCAGGTATAGCTGAGTTGGCACCATGCCCTCTGGAAATTCATGATCATACTCGACAAATCGCCAGGAGGTATTGTCTCTAAACTCATCTATTCTGCCAAGTATGAGATTTCTCAATTCTGCAATATCCCTCACATCTATACGACCGTCGTCGTTGACATCAGCAGCGATCATGAAATACGGATTCGAAATGGTTTCAATACCGAGTATATGTCGCTGAATGAGGAATATATCGTAGGTTGACACGCCGTTAAGCGGATGATAGTCGTAGTGCGGTTTGAGTTCGAGGGTACCGTCCTTTTTTGAGATTCTGTCTATCCAATATTGCCCATGTTCATCCGTCGATACATTTCTGGTGTTGTTTTCAGAGTAAAGGAAAACCTCCACATCCTCTTTGGGCTGATCGTCCACATGGTTTTGAATAAGACCGCTTACCACACCACCCGTTAGGGAGTCGGAGGGGCAAAATCGCATAGGGTCCCCAGTCTCCAATGCAGTTTTACAAGAATCCATATTGCCAAACTCATCGATAGCAAAAATAAATACCTCAAACAATACCTGAGACGTGCCAACAACATCGTCGCAAGTAACCACCAACGAATCCAAACCGGGATCATTTGGATCAAAAGTGAGCATAAAATCGGCCGAATCCGTACAGTTGCCTGTTAGGGATACAACAAACTCATGAGCATAAACAGTAAACTCAAGTTCGTCAGTCATAACCATAAGGATCTTGTCACAGGTTAAGCTGGGAGTTGTTGTATCTATTACGATTACCGTCATATTGTACTCCCCTACATTTCCACATTCATCCTCCGCGAAGAAGCTAAATGTAGTTGTGCCTGTGGGATATATTCCACTTGCATCGGTTCCCGTACTATCTGAGAAGGGTGAATCGTGATAAATTATCAGGTCATCTGAACAGTCATCTTCCACCGATGCCGCAAAGACATCTACAAACATTTCACAATCACCAGCCGGGACTATAACTTCAATGGTATCTGATGGTGTACTGAATACGGGGGCCGTGGTATCTTCATAGGTGATAATTTGCTCGAAATGCCACACCCCTGTCTGCGCGATTGAATCGAAGTTACAAAGGTCTTTTACAGTCCACATCCGGCTGACCTGAATGCAACCCTCCTCGGGTACGATTAAACTGTCCACACTCTCTATTTCCACTATATTGCAACTGACCACATTGGTATCCAGAAAAACACCATTTGTGGGAAGACTATCCAAATCAAAGTCTTCGCAATCCAGTAGCACAAGAGCCTCCGGCCATACAAAATCGGTAGAATCCAGAACGGTTTCACCCTCTACAGTAATGACCTGTGTGCAACTATCTGTATTGCCTGCAGGATCTGTGGTGACAAAAAGCCTGGTTATAGTTCCCGTTGAAGTACAGGTATCCAAATCAGATGTCACTGTTTCATCAATTACAAAGCTGCAGTTATCGGTGGCCTCCGGATCACCGAATACTGACAAATCCATGGAAACCTGGTCACAATCAACAATGGTATCCTGTGGGCAGAAAGTAAATTCCGGACTCTCTGTATCATCTACAGTGACTGTAAAACTACAAGAAGTACTATTTCCACTAACATCAATCACTGTAAAGGTAACAACAGTATCTCCCACTTCATAGAGGTCACTCGCGTCTCCGGTGAAATTATAGTCATTGAAAACAGAATCCACACCACAGTTGTCAGAAACAGCCGGCAGAGGGATATTAACTTCAGCCGAACATGAAGTCGGGTCATTGTCCATTACAATGTCATTGGGGCAGATAATCTCAGGTGCCAGAGAATCAACAACCTCGACTGTAAACTGGCAACTATCTATTCCTCCATTTATATCCATTACATAATAGGTGACAACTGTGGTACCCACCGGATAATCTGCGGAAGCATCTTCTGCGTTGGTAAAATCATTGAAAACAGTATCTACCCCACATCCACCAAATGCATTAGGAATCGGTATTTCAACAAAGGCCTCACACAATCCCATATCAGCTGCTACCACCGTATCCTGTGGACAAATAATGGTCAGAGGAATCCCACCCGTAACTTCTACCACAAAACTGTCTATTGTTACATTGCCCGCTGTGTCAATGGCCGTGTAAACCACCACCGTTTCTCCCAGCGGATAATCACCACTGGCGTCTTCCGTGCCTGTGTAGT